>JAYRLF010000313.1:0-5236 GCA_041905385.1 Allosphingosinicella sp. | reverse complement strand
CGTCGTCGAGGAAGACCAGGCTGGTCGAGCCATAGACGCCGATCAGGATCGCGCGCTTGCTATAATGGTTGAAATCGGCGGCGCGATCGCCGGCGACCCGCCAGATCCGGTCGGCCGCGCGCCAGGCGAGCCGGGTCGATTCGGCGAGATTCTGCGGCATGGCGAGGATCGCCAGCGCGCGGCGCAGCGCCTCGCGCTGCGGCTGGATCAGCTCGAGCCGGAACAGGATCAAGGCGCGGATCCGCTCGCGGATCTTCATCGCCTCGATCTTTTCGGGCGGAAAGGCGACCAGCATCGCCCGGTCGACCGCGTCGAACCAGGCGTCGATCATCGCCATCGGCCCACCCTTGAAAGCGAGCCGGGCGCGATCGGCCGGCACGCCGAGCTCCGCAGCCGCCGCGGCGACGGCCGCATCGGACCAGCCGTCGAACACGGCATGTTTCGGAACCAGCGGCGCCAGCGTCATGCGCAGCTCGTCGAGGTTCATGTCCAGCGGCGATATGGTCACGCGATGCTCAATGAGCCTCGGCGGGCGTGGTTGCAAGCTTGCGGTCCGGCAGCCGGATCAGCACCATCGCTGCCGAGATCAGGATGATGCCGATGAAGTCCGCCAGGGTCAGCCGCTCGCCATAGACGGCCCAGCCGATCGCCGCGGTCGCAGCCGGCTGGGTCAAAAGCGCGAGGGCGACGACGATCGTCGGCAGATGGCCGATCGCGTAGATGAGCAGCCCCTGGCCGACCAATTGGCTGCCGATCGAAAGCAGAATCAGAGGGGTCCAGTCGGTCGGCACGATCTGCTCGCCGAGCGCGAGCGAGAAGAGCAAAAGCGGCAGCGCCCCGGCCGCGGTCGCGATCGCCAGCACCGGCCAGGAGGCCATGGCCTGCCGGGCCCGGTCCACCAGGATCAAATAGAGCGCGTAGAAAAAGGCGGCGAGCAGGCAGAGCAGGTCGCCGGTGAAATTGGCGTGCGACAGCTCGTAGCTGCGGCCGAGCAGCAGCGCCATGCCGGCTGCGGCGAGCAGGAGCGCGACGATCTGGAGCGGCCGCGGCAGCGTCCGCAGCACCAGGAAGCCGTAAAAAGCGAACAGGAAGCTCGACATGTTGCCGAACAGGGTCGCGTTGGCGAGGCGGGTGCGCAGGATCCCCTCGTGCCAGGCGGCAAGATCGGCGGCGAAGAACAGGCCGCCGAGCGCGACCGCGGCGACCAGCGGCCATGCCGGCAGCGGCCGGCCGCTGCTCTGGCGCAGGGCGAGAAAGACCAGGATCGGCAGCACGAGAGCCAGCCGCCAGAAGCCCGACGCTACCGGGCCGACGTCGGCGAGCCGCACCATCCACGGTCCCGCCGCAAGCGACAGGTTGGCGGCGATCAGCGCCGGAAAGGCGAAACGGCCTGCGGCGCGGTCCATGCGCCGCGCCTAATCGATATCAGATCAGGACTGAACCCGATTGTGCTGCACCGGTCATAAGCAGGGATTATGGCGCGAGCCGTTCCCTCAGCGTCAGCATCGCCAGCGCCGCCTTCGTCGCCTCGCCGCCTTTGTCCTTTTGCGCGGGATCGGCCCGCACCAGTGCCTGCGCCTCGTTCTCGACCGTCAAGATGCCGTTGCCGATGGCGAGCCCGTCGAGAGTCAGCGCCATCAAGGCGCGGGCGCTCTCGCCGGCGACGATCTCGAAATGATAGGTCTCGCCGCGAATCACGACGCCCAGGGCGACATAGGCGTCATAGCGGCCGCTCTCCGCGGCGAGCGCCACGGCGCCGGGAATCTCGAGCGCGCCCGGGACGGTGATTGTCTCGTGGCCATGGCCGGCCGCCTCGATCGCGGCGCGCGCGCCGGCGAGCAGCTGGTCGTTCAGATGGGCGTAGAAACGCGCCTCGACGATCAGAATTCGGGCCATCAGGCGACTCCTTCGATCCGCCGCTCGCCGACGATGGCGAGGCCGTAGCCGGCCAAGGCGACCGGCGTGTGATGGCTGTTGGTCAGCAGGATCATGTCGTGCACCCCGAGATGGGCGAGGATCTGGGCGCCGACGCCATAGTCGCGCAGCTGGTCGCCGTCGGCCGGCGCGGCCAGGCCGGCGCGGGCATTGAGCGCGCGCGACAGGCCGTCGGTCATCGGACGGTTGATGACGACGAGCACGCCGCTGCCTTCCTCGGCGATCGCCTTCATCGACCCTTCGAGCAGGCCCCCGCGCTGCCCGGATTCGGCGAAGACGTCGGAGATCAGGCTGAGCGCGTGCATCCGGACCAGGGTCGGCCGCGACGGATCGACATGGCCCTTGACCAAGGCGATCTGCTCGACCCCCGACGCCTTGTTGAGGAATGTCTTGGCGGTCCAGGTACCGCCCCAGCGGCTCTCGAAACGCGCCTCGGCGGTCTGCTCGACCAGCCGGTCGGCCTTGAGCCGCCAGGCGATCAGGTCGCGGATCGTGCCGATCTTGAGGCCGTGCAGCTGGGCGAAGGCGACGAGATCGTCCATCCGCGCCATGCTGCCGTCGTCGCCCATGATCTCGCAGATCACGCCGGACGGGTTGAGGCCGGCGAGCCGCGACACGTCGACCGCCGCCTCGGTATGGCCGGCACGGACCAGGACCCCGCCCTCGCGCGCGACCAGCGGAAAGACATGGCCGGGCGTGACGATATGCTCGGGCCCCTTGGAGGCGTCGATCGCGACCGAGATGGTGCGGGCGCGGTCGGCGGCCGAGATGCCGGTGGTGACGCCCTCCTTGGCCTCGATCGAGGTGGTGAAGGCGGTCTCGAGCCGCGAATCATTGTGGCGGGCCATGAGCGGCAGGCCGAGCTGCTCGACCCGCTCCTTGGCCAGAGCGAGGCAGATCAGGCCGCGGCCATGCTTGGCCATGAAGTTGATCGCGTCGGGGGTCGCCATCTGCGCGGGGATGATCAGGTCGCCCTCATTCTCGCGATCCTCATCGTCGACCAGGATGTACATCCGGCCGTTGCGGGCCTCGTCGATGATCTGCTCGGCGGTCGCCAGCACCCCGCGCGAGCCGCCGGCGAGGAATCGCTCCAGCTTCAGCAATGTGTCGGCGGTGGGATTCCAGTCGTCATCGCCGAGCTTGCGCAGCGAATTTGGGTGCAGGCCGGCGGCGCGGGCGAGGCCGGCCCGGCTCATCTCACCGGCCTCGACCAGCTCGCAGACGCGATCGATCAATAGGGTGCTCATGCGGCCCGCCTATCACATCACAATGTGAAGCGACAAGTCGGAATCACATCTTGGTGGCGCGCGCCTCGAGCATTCGGCCGATATAGCGGGCGAGGATGTCGATCTCGATATTGACCCGGCGGCCGGTCTCGACCGCGTGGAAATTGGTCTGGGCGGCAGTATGGGGGATGATGTTGACGGTGAAGGTGGCGCCGCCGTCGGCGCCGGCCGCGACCTCGTTCACGGTCAGCGACACGCCATCGATCGCGATCGAGCCCTTGCCGGCGATATAGGGCGCCAGGCTCGGGCCCACGGTGATCCCCAGGCGGACCGAATCGCCGACCCGCTCGAGCGCGACCACCTCGCCGATGCCGTCGACATGGCCGGTGACGATATGGCCGCCGAGCTCGTCGCCGAGCCGAAGCGCACGTTCGAGGTTCAGCCGCTGTCCCTCGGCCCACATGCCGGGCGCGGTCCGGCTCTGGCTCTCGGCCGAGACGTCGACGGCGAACCAGCCCGGCCCCTTGTCGACCACGGTCAGGCAGACGCCCGAGCAGGCGATCGAGGCGCCGAGGTCGACGCCGTCCATGTCGTAGGAACAGCCGATCCGCAGCCGCAGGTCGCCGCGCGGCTCGGCAGCCTCGATCCGGCCGACGTCGGTGACGATCCCGGTGAACATCCTAGCGCCTTGCCTCCCGGACGCGCTCGTAGACTTCGAGCCGGTCGATGCCAAGCGCGCGCTGGTCGATGAGGCGCCAGCGATGATGGGCGTCGGCGATCGCGTCGAGGCCGATATAGCCGACCGACGACTTGCCTTCGCCGATCAGGATCGGCGCGCGGTATATCAGCATCCGATCGACCAGGTCGGCGGTGAGGAAAGCGGTCGCCGTCGCCGAGCCGCCCTCGACGAGCAGGTCGTTGACGCGTTCGAGGCCGTACACCTCCTCCGGGCTGCCGAGCCGGGTCCAGCCCTCGGCCGCGTCGCCGCGGGTCAGCAAGGCGCGCTGGGGCGAGGCATCCTCGAGTCCCGGCAGGCGAACGTCCAGCCGCGGCTTGTCGGCCTCATAGGTGCCGCGGCCGACCAGGATCATGTCGGCCCGCGCGCGCTCGAGATGGACATGGGCGCGCGCATCCTCGCCGGTGATCCAGCGGCTTTCGCCCGAGGGCAATGCGATCTTGCCGTCGATCGACATGGCGAGCTTCAGGGTGATGAAAGGCCGGCCGCGGCGGATCCGGCTGATGAAGCCGGCCATGCTCGCCTCGGCCGCCGCGCGGCACAGCCCCTCCTCGACCGCGATGCCGGCCGCGCGCAGCCGGGCGATTCCCTTGCCGTCGGTGCGCGGATCGGGATCGCCGGCAGCGACGACGACCCGCGCCGGCGCGGCGGCGATCAGCAGGTCGGCGCAGGCGGGGCCGCGCGCGCTGACATGGGCGCAAGGCTCGAGGCTCACATAGACGGTGGCGCCGCGCGCCGCTTCGCCGGCTTCGTCGAGCGCGACCTGCTCGGCATGGGGCCGGCCGCCGATTTGGCACCAGCCGCGGCCGACCGCTTCGTCACCCTGGACGATCACGCAGCCGACATGGGGATTGGGCGCCGTCCGGCCGCGGCCGCGCTCGCCGAGCGCGATCGCCTCCTCCATCCAGCGCCGGTCGTTCAAATGCCGAGCCGGTTCAGCTGGTCGTCGAGCCGCTGGAACTCGCGCTGGCGCTGCTGCCGGCGCGCCTGGTCGCGCTCATGGCGCTGCTTCTGGGCGGCGCGGATCTCGGCATCGCTGCGGGTCGCCGGCCAGGAGTTGATATAGGTGTAGGTTTGGACCGGCTGCAGCCGGGTCTGGCCGTCGATATAGAAAGCGACGACGATCCCGATCGGGACTAGCACCGCGAGGACCGCCGCGGCATATTGATGGCGCGGCCGGTCGCGCCAGAAGGCGCGCAGATCGGCCCAGAGGGCGCGCGGACCGGAAGGACGGGGCAAGGGCATGGCCGCCAAGATAATGCGGCCATGCCCTGCCCGCCAGTGCGGGATGCGATCCGGACGATCCGCATCCCGCCCGGCCTGGCTGCGCCGCGCGGCC
>JAYRLF010000312.1:0-5256 GCA_041905385.1 Allosphingosinicella sp. | reverse complement strand
CGCGTCGGCGACCTATGGCGCCGACGCGGTGGCCGGGGTGGTCAATATCGTCACCCGCAGGATCGAGAGCGGCGCCGAGCTGCGGCTGCGCGGATCGATCGCGACCGAGACCGGCGCGGCGAACTGGGAGGCGAGCGCGCTCGGCGGCCACAGCTGGGGCAGCGGCAGCGTCTACGGCATGGCGATGGTTCAGCGGCGCGCGGCCTTCATCGAAGATCCGATCGACGTCACCGGCGTGCCGCTCCAGATCTCGCAGCTGCCGAACGAGGATCTGAGCGGGCTCTATGCCGGCATCCGCCAGGAGGCGGGAGACTTCACCTTCTCGATCGACGCCTCGCGATTCCAGCGCGACCGCAATGCCCGGATCAACTATCTCGACGATCCCGACGACAGCCGGTTCTACGAGACGAGGACGGTCGGCTATTCGCTTTACAGCAACGTCCATTGGCAGGGGCCGGGCGCGACCTCGATCGACCTCAACATCGACTATCACCGCAACCGGACGAACAGCGACCTGTTCATCGGCGGCGCCTCGCGCGCGCCGCGCGAGCATCGGAACAGCCTGTTCGTCGCCGAGCTCAGCGGCCAGACCCGTCTGGCGACGCTGCCCGCGGGACCGGTCCTGGCGGCCGGCGGCGTCCAATATCGCCGCGAGGCCCTGCGCACCGACGCGACGATCTTCTTCAACCGCAACGGCGGCACGCGCGAGGTCCGGTCGGTGTTCGGCGAGGTCAACGTGCCGATCGTCGGCCCCGAGCAGGCGGTTCCGCTGGTCCGGTCGCTGACCCTGTCCGCCGCGGCCCGCCATGAGGATCTCGGCTTCGACAGCGCATTCGCGCCCAAGATCGGGCTGCGCTGGCAGCTGGACCGATCGATCGCGCTGCGCGGGACCTATGCCCGCTCGTTCCTGGTGCCGCGGTTCCGCAACACGATCGGCATCGCCGAGCAGGTCTCGTTCTGGAACAATCCCTATGCCTTCCTCGATCCCGCGGACCAGAATCCGGCGCTGCCCGCCGGCAATGCGCTGGTCATGTTCCGGGCCGGCGCCAACCCCGATCTCAAGACCCAGGATGCGGACACGATCACGCTCGGCATGGATCTGACGCCGACCTCCATCCCGAACCTCTCGATCAAGGCCGGCTACTACCGGATCAGGATCACCGGCCGGGTCGGCACGCCGTCGCCGGACGACAGCGTCACGGTCCCCGATCTCCAGGTCTTCAACACGGTGAATCCAAGCCTCGATCTGGTCCGGAGCATCGTCAACAATCCGGCCGTGTTCCGCCGGTTCGTGGTCAACGTCCCGTTCGTGAACGGCGGCAATTTCGCCTTGTACGACAGCGCCGGTGCGGTTCCGCCCGAATTGCTTGCGCAGGTCCAGGTCATCGCGGACATCAGGGCGCAGAACTTCGCCGTGGAGTCCACCGACGGCCTCGACTTCGAGCTCGCCTATCGCACCGGCCTGTTCGGCGGCACCGCGAACCTGCACCTGACCGGGCAATATATTTTGGGCCTCAGCCTCCGGGCAGGCGCGACCGCAATCCCGCGTCTCGACGGCTATGCGCAGCCCGCCGACCTGCGCCTGAACGGCACCTTCACCTGGGGGCGCGACGGCTTCTCGATCGGGTCGGTCGTCAATCACGTTGACGGCTTCACCGACAACCGTCCCGGCCAGCCGCTCCGCAAGATCGGATCGTTCACGACCGCCTCGCTGTTTGTCGGGCTCGACCTGGGGCGGCTGTCGTCGGAACGCTGGCTGGCGGGCAGCGAGGTCCAGCTCGTCATCGCCAATCTGTTCGACCAGCGGCCGCCGCGCATCGTCGACGCGGTGCTCGGCTTCGATCCCTACAACAACCCGCCCAATCCGCGGACGATCGGGCTGGTCCTGACGAAGCGGTTCGGCGGGGGATCGCAATGAGGCCCCGCCGACGATGCCTGCCGGTCCTGCAGGCCAGGTCCTGAACCCGGGCCGGGTCATGCCTTCGCCGCGCCGCCCGAGGACAAGCTGGCTCGACCTGGTGTCGATCGCCGCTTCCAGCGCCTGCCTGGTCCACTGCCTGGGCCTGCCCCTCCTGTTCGCGGCCGTGCCTGCCGCCTCCAGCCTGCTCGCTTTGCCGGAATGGCTCCACGCCGTGGCGCTCGCGACCGCGATTCCGGCGAGCGCGATCGCGATGACGGGCGGTTACCGGCATCATGGACTGGCGCATCCGGCGCAGCTCGGCGGGATCGGGATGATCCTGCTGACCGGCGGGGTGCTCGCCGGCGAGCGCTGGCTGCTCGAGACGGGGCTGTCCGTGGCCGGCAGCCTGGTCCTCGCCATGGCTCATGTCATGAACTGGCGATTGCGGCGTGCGCCGCAGGCCGGCTGCCGATAGCAGCCGGGACGCCGGCGCGGGCGCGCAGGCAATCGCCACCGTGGCTTGCCTGTCGCTCAGATTGGATGTTATCTCATCACTATGGCGAGGATCGCATCCCTGCTGCTCATGTTCGCGCTGGTCTTCACCAACGGGCCGGCGATCGCCAGCGCGCTGTGCCGGCACGCGGACGCCATCGCCCACGCCTCGGCGCTGGAGAGCGCGGACCGGGCGATCGCCGCCGAGGCGGCGCACGAGGAGCAGGCGGCGGGAGCCGGCGGCAATAAGGGCATGCTCGCCGATGCCGCCTCGGTACAGCTCGCCGGCTTCGTGACACCGGCGGAGCCCGCTTTGTTCGTGCCGCTTCCCTCCGCGGAGCCGAAGGTCCGAGGCGCGGACGATCCAGATCCCTCGGGCAGGGCGCTGCGCCCGCTGCTGGAGCCGCCGGCCGCCTGAGCCGATGAGGGCGATGCCGGCGCGCGGCCGATAGGCGACGCGCGCTCCCGCCCCTTTCGAAACAGACCGAGCCACGCGAGCGCCCCGGCGCTCGCCGCGCGCAATCTCCGCTGTCCAGCCACAGCCCTGCCGAATGGATATCCGCACCATGTCCCGACTGACCCTCCTGGCCGGAACGGCCGCCCTGTTCTTTCCCGCCATCGCGATCGCCCAGACCGGAAACAGCCAGCCCGCGCCCGTCCGGACGAGCCCCCAGCACGAGGAATCGGAGGACATCATCGTCACCGCCGCGCCGTTCGTGCGCGAGCTCGACGTGCTCGCGGGCACGTCGGTGCTGACCGGCAGCGATCTCCAGCGCGAGATCCGGCCGCAGATCGGCGACACGCTGACGCGGCTGCCCGGCGTCTCCGCGACCTCGTTCAGCCCAGGCGCGTCGCGGCCGGTGCTGCGCGGCTTCCAGGGCGAGCGGATCCGGGTGCTGACCGACGGCATCGGCTCGATCGACGTCTCGAACACCTCGGCCGACCACGCGGTGACGATCGATCCGCTGACCGCCGAACGGATCGAGGTGCTGCACGGCCCGGCGGTGCTGCTGTTCGGCGGCCAGGCGATCGGCGGCGCCGTCAATGTCATCGACCGCAGAATCCCCCGGGTCGTGCCGGAGAATGGCGCGCATGCCGACCTGACCGGCGTCCATGGTTCGGCGGCGGACGAGCGCTCGATCGGCGGCGCCGCCGACCTGGCCCTCGGCGGCAGCGGCCTCGTACTCCATGTCGACGGCAGCTACCGCAAGACCGACGATTTGAGGGTCGGCGGCTTCGTGCTGGCGCCCGTGCTTCGCGCCGAGCAGCTCGAGATCGCCGCGGAGGAGAGTGAGGAAGGGCATTTGGAGGAGGCGGCCGAGGCGCTGGCGCTGGCCGGCCTGCGCGGTCGCCTGCCGAACAGCGCGACCGAGCAATGGACGGCCGGGGCCGGCCTGGCGCTGATCCGCGACCGGTTCAGCCTGGGCGCGTCGGTGAGCTGGTTCGACAGCGATTATGGCGTGCCGACGCGGCCCGGCGCGGGCCATCATCACCACGAAGAGGAAAGCGAGGAGGAAGAGGAAGGCGAAGAGCACGGGCATGGCGAAGAGCCGGTCATGATCGGCCTCGAGCAGTTCCGGTTCGACCTGCGCGGCGAATATGTGCTCGACGGCGGCTTCCTCGAGCGGATCCGCCTGCGGCTCGGCGCCGCGGACTATGAGCATACGGAATTCGAAGGCGAGGAGGTCGGCACGATCTTCCGATCGGACGGGATCGAGGGCCGGCTCGAGCTGGTGCAGCGCGACCGCGGCGGCTGGCGCGGCGCCAGCGGAATCCAATTTTTCAGTCGCGACTTCGAGGCGATCGGCGCCGAGGCGTTCGTCGCGCCGAACGAGACCCGCCAGCTCGGCCTGTTCACGCTGCAGGAATTCCAGCTCGGCCGGATCGGCCTGGAAGGCGCCGCGCGCTACGAGCATGTCGACGTCCGCTCGGCGCCGCTGGGGGTCGACCGGTCCTTCAACGCGGTCTCGGTCGCGGCCGGCGCCGCCTACGAGGTCGCGCCGCGGGCGCGGATCGGATTCAACCTGTCGCGCACCGAGCGCGCGCCGTCGGCCGAGGAGCTGTTCTCGAACGGCCCGCACATCGCCACCCAGGCATTCGAGATCGGCGATCCGACGCTGACCAAGGAGAAGAGCTGGGGCGCCGAGGCCTATGTCCGGCTGCAAGGCGACCGCTTCAGCCTGAGCGCGACCGCCTTCGCCAATCGGTTCGACGATTTAATCTTCCAGTCGGCGACCGGCGAGGAGGAGGACGAGCTGCCGGTCTTCCAATATCTGCAGCGCGACGTCCGTTATCACGGCTTCGAGGTCGAGGCCTCGGCGCGGCTGTTCGAGACGGCCGGCGTCCGCTTCGTCGTCGACGGCGTCGCCGATTATGTCCGCGCGACGGTGCGGGGCGGCGGCGGCCCGGTGCCGCGGATCCCGCCGCTGCGGCTGCTGGCCGGACTCGAGGCGCAATCGGCTCGGGTCGACGGGCGCCTCGAGGCGGAATGGGTCGACGACCAGGACCGGATCGCGGCGTTCGAGACGCCGACCGACGGGCATATGTTGGTCAACGCCTCGGTCGCCTGGCGTCCCTGGGGCCGGGCGCGCGAGGCGGCGCTGATCCTGTCGGCCAACAACATCTTCGACGTCGACGCGCGGCGCCATGCGTCCTTCACCAAGGATTTCGTGCCGCTGGCCGGCCGCGACATAAGGATCAGCGCCCGGCTCAGCTTCTGAGCCGGCGGGAGCCGGCCGGATGGGACCGGATCGCGGGTTCATGCTCGCCGCCGAGGCCGCGCGTGCCGACGCGCGGCCGCCGCTCGACGCCTATTACCGCGCGTTCGAGGCGCGCAAGGTGCCGCCGAGCGCGTTGCGGCGGGA
>JAYRLF010000311.1:0-5262 GCA_041905385.1 Allosphingosinicella sp. | reverse complement strand
GCTCCGGCGGCTGGCCGGAAGGGTTCGCGCTGCCGAGCGGCCTTGCCGTCATGCGCATGGGCCGGATGGTTCGCGAGGGCCGCCGCCGCGGCGAGAATGAGGCCTGGATCCCGTCGATCCGCTACGACGGCGACATCGCCGATACCGAAGCGGTCAGGCGCTGGGTGCTCGAACAGGTCATTCCGCGCGGCCAGGCGCAGGCATCGAGGTGAATATGGACAAGATATCCGCGCGCGCCCGACTGGGTCGGACGCTGTCCGCGGCGGCGATGATCCTTCTTGCCGCTCCCCTGGCCGCACAGCCGGCGCAGCGGCCGGCACCGGCGCCCGCGCCGCCGGCGGTGGTCGTGCCGCAAACGCTCCCCACCTTGGTGGCGCCGGTGTTCAGCCGGGTGCCCGAAAACCCGGTGCCGACGGCGGCCCTGCCGCCGCCGCGCCGCTTCGTGACCCAGCGCGAGATCCGGATTCGCGGCCAGCGCGTCCGCTACACCGCCACCGCCGGCGAGTCCTACATCACCAATCTCTACGGCCATCCGATCGCGAGCTTCTTCTCCTTCGCTTATGTGAAGGACGGCCCCCGCGATCCGTCGCGCCCGGTCATGTTCGTCTTCAACGGCGGCCCCGGCTCGGCGTCGCTCTGGATCCACATGGGCGCGATCGGGCCGAGGCGGCTGGTCCTCGACCAGGAGGTCAATCCGAGCGTCACGCCGCCCTTCGGCCTGCAGGACAATCCGAACTCCATTCTCGACGTCGCCGACCTCGTCTTCATCGACCCGGTCGGCACCGGCTACAGCCAGGCGATCGGCAATGCGGTCAATGCCGATTTCTTCGGAATCGACGAGGATGCCGAATCGGTGGCCCGATTCATCGAGGCCTGGATCACCGAGAATGGCCGCTGGAACTCGCCCAAATATCTGATGGGCGAGAGCTATGGCTCGGTCCGTGCCGCGATCCTGCCGCGAACCCTGATGGGCGGCCCGCTCTACAGCGGTGTGATGCGTGGCATCACGGTCGACGGCATTGTCCTGCTCGGGGTCGCCCTGGGCATTTACGATCAGCCGCAGCCGCCGACAGGACCGGATCCGCGTGCCGGTCTGTTCCTGCCCGGCTTTGCCACCACCGCCTGGTATCACAACCGCGTCGACCGGGCCGGCCGCAGCGTCGAACAGGTTTACGAGGAAGCCCGCCGGTTTGGCGAAACCGACTATGCCGCTGCCGTTCACCGGCTCGGCGCCGGGGATTTGCCCGAAGCGGAAAAGCAGGCCGTCGCCGCGCGCCTCGCGGCTCTGACCGGTGTCCCGGCCGAAGCTTGGATCCGCAGCAATCTACGCCTTTCGAACCAGGCTTTCCTGCGCGCGCTGCTCGCCGAACAGGGTCTCGAGGCCGGCAATTACGACAGCCGCTACACACTTCCCCTCACGCCGACCGGCAATGATCCGGTGGCAGACGACCCGGCGATGGGGCGCTACGTGCCCGGCTTCATCTCCGCCTTCCACGACATGATCCGCGACGATCTCAATGTCCGGATGCCGATGCCCTACAATGCGATCACCTGGGTCGGATTGAACTTCGCCTGGCGGCGCGAGCGTTTCGGCGTTCCGGTCGCGCCGACCGTTGCTGGCGAGCTTGCGGTGTCGATGCGCCGCAACCAGAATCTGAGGCTGCTGGTCGCCTCGGGCTATTACGACATGGTGACGACCGCGGCCTCGGCCGAAAGCCAGGTCCGCCGCGCGGGCCTGCCGGCCGACCGGGTGACGATCCGCAACTACGAGTCGGGCCACATGCTCTATCTCGGCGACACGGCCGAGGCCTTCTCCAATGACGTGCGCGCGCTGATCGCGGGCGGCAACTGATCGGCGGCCCCGCTCACCACTGCCGAGTCACCATCGCCCGCAGGTCGCGCATGCTCGCGGCGAGGCTGGCCTCGACCGTGTAGAACATGTGGCCTCCGGGATAGTAAACGGTGCGCACGCGCTCGCGCGGCCAGCCCGATTGCGAGACCAGATAGTCCATCGCGCCGATCGTGGTCTGCGTGTCGGTATAGCCGTTCGCGACCATCACCCGGAAGTTGGGATTGGCCTCGAAGATCGCCCCGACCCGCGCGACATAGGGCCAATCGCCGAACGGGGATTTATTCGGTCCCCAATCCCAACCATTGAGCCCGCCGGTCGCGGGACTAGACAGGGAATAGGTGCCGAGGCCTCCCGCCCGCAGCTCGTTCGCCAGATAGCCAGGAAAGGCACGGAAAAAGACGCTGGAGAGGGTGACCGTTCCGGCCGGCGGCGGGCCGTTCGGGTTGGCCGGATCGAGCGCATAGGAATAGCGGGCGTCGTTCGTGTCGAGCAAGCGGCCCGGGAGGAGCAGCCGCTGATACTCCACCTTCGTGATCCGGAGGTTGCGCCGCATATACTCCTCGGCCGAAAGGCCGGTGAACTCCTGCAGCCGCCGCGCCACCGCCTGCCGGCGCGCGAGCGGCGCGGTGTCGCCGAGGAACAGCACGCTCAGATATTCGCCGGCGCCATAATCCTGCGATTCCCGCATGAACTGGTCGAAGCTGCGGCCGCGGCGTTCCGCGCGATTGTGGTGCCAGGCGGTCGCGGCCAGGGTCGGCAGCGACACGGCATAGCTGATGATGTTGCCGCGCCGCTGTGCATATTCGATGATGTTCAGCGCCTGGCCGTAGAGGACGATGCCGTCGACCGGCATGTCGGTCGCCTGCAGCTGCGCGGCCGCTTCCGCTGCGCGCATCGTGCCATAGCTTTCGCCGACCAGATATTTCGGCGAGCCGACCCGGTCGTGGCGCCGAGACCATTCGCGCACCAGCTCGACCAGCTGCTGCGCATCGGCAGTGTTGGAGAAGTAGCTTTCCGGCGCGATTCCCTCGAGCGTGCGGCTGTAGCCGGTATTGGCGACGTCGAAGATGACGACGTCGGCGAAATCGAGCGGGGCATAAAGATTGTCGACCAGCTGCACCGCCGACAGATCGGCATTGACGTCGTCCGGCACCGCCACCCGTCGCGGCCCGAAGGCACCGAGGTGGAGGGGGAAAGAGGCGAAGATCGGTCCGCCGTTGAACACGAACAACACCGGCCGGTTCGCCGACGGCACGTTCCGCGCGATGTAGGACGTGATGACCAGGCGCGCGGCCGGACGCCCCTCGGCATTGTTGACCACGAACGGCTCGACGATCGCGTCATACGCGACCCGCCGGCCATGGAAGGTGCCTTCGCGCCGGGTGACGATCGGCTCGGAAATGTTGACCGGACCGAGCGCCTCGGGCTGCGGCGGCGCTTGGAAGGAGGCTTGCGCCGCAGGTTGCGCCGAGGCCGGCATGGCGATGCAGCAGGCGAGCACGAACGAGAGGCGTCGCATGAAGGTCATCGTCGGGGCTCCGGCAGGCAATCGATCCGCGGTCATCATGCCGCGCCCGGCCCGCGACATCTATGCGAACTGGTGCGCGGACCGGAACGAGCCGCGGCTCGTCTATGCGAAACCGCGCCGCGGCGCGCATAATATGGCCGCTCTGGACCGCCCGCAGGCCGCCCCATAAGGTGCGCGCCATGTCCGCCCGGCTCGCCTGCTTCTGGCTTCTTCTCGCCGCTCTTCTCGCATTCGCCGCGCCGGCGCGCGCCGACGACATCTCCGCCGCCGGCCGCAGCGTCGTCCGCGTCGTCGTGATCGCGTTCGAGGATGGCGAGGTCGGCGATTTCGGCCATGGCAGCGGCTTCGCGATCGCGCCGAACCGGATCATCACCAACGCCCACGTCGTCGCGCTCGCCGCCCAGAATCCGGACAGCGTCGTCGTCGGCGTGGTGCCGTCGGAAGGCAGCAAGGCCTATCGGGCGCGGGTGATCGCCGCCGACCCGGCGCGCGACCTCGCTCTGGTCGAGCTCAGCGAAGGCTCGGTCGCGCCGATTCCGCTCTACACCGGCGCGCTCGAGGACGGCGCACCGGTCGCGGCCTTGGGCTATCCGGGCAATGTCGACCTCGCGACCGCGCGCTCGGCGGAGGATTATATCCGGCCGCTCCCGCCGACCCGCTCAATCGGCATCTTCTCCAACGTCCGCCCGATCAACGGCATCACCACCCTTCTCCACACCGCCAACATCGCCCGCGGCCATAGCGGCGGCCCGTTGCTCGACCAGTGCGGCCGGGTGATCGGCGTCAACGCCCTGATCACCCGCAACGAGGATGGCGACGCGCCGTTCGCCTTCGCCGTCGCCAATCGCGAGCTCGCCGCCTTCCTGCGCGAGGCGCGCCAGCCCTTCCAGGTGGTCAGCAACGAATGCGTCAGCATGTCCGACCGGCTGCGCCAGGATCAGGATCGGCTCGCCGCCGAGGAGCGCGCCCGCCAGGCCGAGGCGGCGAAGCAGGACCGGCAGAGCCGCGACGCGCGCGAGCGGCGGCTGGTCGCGATCGAGGAGAGCCGCGAGAACCGGCTCGCCCTTGCGGTGCTGCTGCTGGTGCTGGCCATGGCCGGCCTCGGCGGCGGCGGCATCATGCTCAACAAGGATCGGATGAAGCCGGCCAGGATCCTCGGCGGGATCGGCGCGGCGCTGCTGGTCGGCGCCGTGATCGCCTTCGTGTCGCGTCCGAGCCGCGCCGACGCCGACGCGGCCGAGCCGGCCGGCAACAGCAGCGCAACGGCGACGGCCCCGGCGACCGCGGCCTCGGGGCCGAAGCTCTGCCGGCTGGTTTCCGACCGCAGCCGCGTCACCGTCTCGGCGACGACCGACGTCGCGCTCGAATGGACCGACAATGGCTGCATGAACGGCCGCACCCAATATGCCCGCAACGGCGAGGTCTGGACCCGGATCCTCGTCCCCGAGGCCGAGCAGGCGGTCTCGGTGCTCGAATATCGTCCGGCCGCGGGCGAATATGTCGTCACCCGCTATCTGCTCGGGGGCGAAGCGATGGGCCGCGTCCGGGCCCTGCGTCGCGGCGTCGACGTCAAGGCCTGTACCCCCGACCAGGAGGCCCGCACCGTGCTGGCCAACCAGCTCCGCGACATCGGCCAATTGCTGCCGAGGCTGCCGAACGAACGGCTGGTCTACCGGTGCGAGGATCGAAGGTAGCTCAGTTCCTCCCCGAGCTTGCTCGGGGAGGGGGACCATGCGCAGCATGGTGGAGGGGTTGTTCCTACGCCCGAGCAGGCACAAGAATTACCCCTCCACCAGCCTGCGGCTGGTCCCCCCTCCCCCCGCCGTCGGGCGGGGCGGAATTTCACGTCACCCCTTCCACCCTTCCTGCTCGAGCAGCCGCG
>JAYRLF010000310.1:0-5303 GCA_041905385.1 Allosphingosinicella sp. | reverse complement strand
GGACGAGCGCCTCCTTGACCAGGCCGGCGTTGAGCCGGTCCGCAAATGGGTGGGTGGTGGAGGCGAGGACCAGCCCCTGGATGGTCGCCCGATCGATGCCGGTCAGGCCGTCGCGCGCCGCCTCGACCGCCATGGTGATCGCATCCTCGTCCCAATTGGCGCAGCTGCGTTCGCCCTTGGCAAGGGCGGCCAGGCCGGGCGCAAACCAGGCGTTCGCCGCGTACACCGCGGCGCGCTGCAGCCGGCGGATCGGGATATAGGCGCCGAAGGAAATGATGCCCTTGCTCATGCGATCTCCGCGCTGCCGTGAGCGAGGATACAGACTCCGCGCTCGACGCTGAAGGATTCGAAGCGGACCCGCCCGCCCCCTGTCCAGATCCTGGTTTCGATCGTCTCGCCCGGATAGGCCGGCGCGGTGAAGCGCGCGTCGAGCCGCCGCAGCCGCGCCGGGCTATTGGCGCAGAGCGCGGCAAGTATGGCGCGGCCGGCGATCCCGTAGGTGCACAGGCCGTGGAGGATCGGCCGCTCGAAGCCGGCGGCGCGCGCGACCTCGGGGTCGAGATGGAGCGGGTTGAGGTCGCCGGACAGGCGATAGACAAGCGCCTGCGTGCGTGCCGTTGGCAAGGCGACGACATGATCGGGCGCGCGACCGGGAGTGAAGGCAACCGGCGGCGCGATGGGCAAGCCGGCGCTGCCGCAGCCGCCGTCGCCGCGCAGGAAGGCGGTGCGCCGGTCGGTCGCGTAGAGGGTGCCGTCCAGGCCTGAGACGGTGCGCGCGACCTGGACGACAGCACCCTTGTCCGGCCCCTTGTCCGCAACGCCCTCGAAGAGGGTGTGCCCCAGAAACACTCCTTCGCAGGGCAGCGGCCGGTGGAGGGTCACGCTCTGCTCGCCATGGACGATGCGCCTCCAGTCCGCGCCATAAGCCGGGTCGCGCCAGAAGAAGCCGGGATAGGCCAGCACCACGGCCATGGTCGGCAGCGCCGCAAGGCCCTCCTCATAGACGAATTCGAGCTCCTCCGCGCCGACGCCGAGCGCATAGAGGATCGTGTCGCGACGGGTGAGCTCGTGCCGCGTTTCCAGCGGCGGACGGGCAACGAGGGCGGCTGGATCGATCACCGTCAGATCGGATCCCAGCAGAAGACGTCGGTCGACCGCGCCATGGCGGAAAAGCCGCTGCGGAAGGCCGGGATCAGGTCGGCGGCGATACTTTCGGCGGTCCATCCGCCGTCGCGGTGCATGGACCGAATCGGACGCGGCTTCGAGAAGAGGAAGATCTCGTTCTTGCGAACGGCGAAGATCTGGTTGGTGACATCGTGCGCCGCGTCGGAGGCGAGGAAAGCGACGAGCGGCGCAATCTTGTCCGCGCTCATCGACTTGAGCCGCTCGACGCGTGCGATCTCCGCCGGCGTGGTCGCCGGGATGGTGGAGGTCATCCGGCTCCAGGCGAAGGGCGCAATGCAATTCGACCGGACTCCGAATCGCTCCATATCCAGCGCGATCGACTGGGAGAGGCCGACGATGCCGAGCTTCGCCGCCGAATAATTGGCCTGGCCGAAATTGCCGATCAGGCCCGAGGTGGAGGTGAAATGAATGAAGCTGCCCGAGCCCTGCTCGCGAAAATAGCGGGTCGCGGCCTTGGACACGTTGAAGGCGCCATTGAGGTGGACGTCGATCACCGACGACCATTCCTCGAAGCTCATCTTGTGCCAGATCCGGTCGCGCAAGATACCGGCATTGTTGACCACGGCATCGATGCGACCGAAGCGGCCGATGGCGTCCTCGACGATCGAGGCCGCGCCAGCCGGATCGGTCACGCTCGCGCCATTGGCAATGGCGCGGCCGCCGACGGCAACGATGTCGGCAACGGTCTGCTGGGCCGGCCCTTCGTCCGCGCCCTCGCCTTCCGGAGAATTGCCGAGATCATTGACCACCACGGCGGCGCCTTCGGCGGCGCAGAGCAAGGCGATTTCGCGACCGATGCCGCGGCCCGCACCGGTGACCGCCACGACCCGATTCTCCAACATGCCCATCGCTTTCTCCTGCCGTTTAGCGCCGCATAGCCGATTGCTGATTGCATGCAAAGTGTGGCGAAATGGAGCGATTGCCATGGCTTTGTCGCAGTTTCCGATGCAATTGCCGGCAGTTCGGGTCCAGCAGGCCGGGACGTTTGACGCGAGGCGGGACCTTCCGGGCCCGTCGCGGACACCGATTAGGATTGCATGCAAAAACGCGATTGGTGTAGTCCGTTTCGATGAACCAAGGGGGAGCCCATTTGAGCGAGACCGGCCATATGGTCGGGGAGATGATCGGTCGCCTGTTGTCGCAGACGCTCGACGACGGCATGATGCGGTCGGCTCGCGCGGGGCTATGGCCGGACGGGGCGTGGCGCGCCGCGATCGGGCAGGGCCTGCATCTCGCCCTTGTCGAAGGAGAGCAGGGGTTCGGCCTGCCGCGTGCCGAAGGCCTTGAGATCATCCGCTTGCTCGGTCGTCATGCGGCACCGCTGCCGCTCGCCGAGACCATGATGGCGAATGCGTTCCTCGCCGAAGCCGGCTTGCCGGTCGTCGATGGTGTCGTTGCCCTGGTTCCGGAATCGTCCGGCGTGAGGCTGTCTCGAAACGGCTCGGGCTGGCATGCGTCGGGCGATGCCGCGCGGATCGCCTGGGGCAGACAGGCCAGCGCCCTGCTGATCGAGGCGGACGGCCGGATCGCATTGATGAAGTCGGGGTTCCGGACACTGGCGGAAGGAACGAATCTCGCCGGCATGCCGCGAGACCGTATCGTGGTAGACGGACCGGTCGTTGCTGCACGATGGCCGGGGCTCCCGTTGCTGGAAGCCGGGGCGCTGATCCGCGCGGTCGCAATGGCCGGCGCGTTGCAGAGCTTGCTGACGATCACCATCAGCCATGTGACGGAGCGCCGGCAATTTGGCCGGCCGCTTGCCGCCTTTCAGGCCGTCCAGCACGGCCTCGCGCGGCTGGCCGGGGAAGCCGCCGCAGCCACCGCGGCCGCCGACCTTGCCGCCGAGGCCTATGTCGGGAACAGTCCCGGCGCCGGCACCGCCATCGCGGCCGCGCGCGCCCGGATCGGAGAGGCGGCCGGGACGGCGAGCGGCATCGCCCACCAGCTGCACGGCGCCATCGGCTTCACCGAGGAACATCGCCTTCACTGGTTCACCACCGCCCTTTGGAGCTGGCGCGACGAATATGGCAGCGCCGCCTTTTGGACGCGCAGGCTCGGCGCCGAGGCGCTCGGTCGGCCTGCCTCGTCCTACTGGCCATCCGCGACGGCGATCTGACCGCCATGCTCCACTTTCCCTCGCCACCCCATCACGACGCCGCCGAACGACTGCGTTCCGAGGTCCGCGACTTCCTGGCAGGCGCCCTCGCCGACCGCACGCCGCTGCAGCGCGCCGAGAGCTGGGACGGATTCGACCGAGACTTCAGCCGGGCGCTCGGAGAGCGCGGCTGGCTCGGCATGACCTGGCCGAAGCGTTACGGCGGCCACGAGCGGTCGATGTTCGAGCGCTATGTCGTCGTGGAAGAGACGCTGGCCGCAGGCGCGCCGGTATCCGCGCATTGGTTCGCGGACCGCCAGAGCGGACCGACCCTGCTCAAGTTCGGCACCGAAGCGCAAAAGATGGCGATCCTGCCGCGGATCGCGGCCGGCGATTGCGTCTTCTGCGTCGGCATGAGCGAACCGGATTCGGGCTCGGACCTGGCAGCGGTCAGCACGAAGGCCGTGCCGGTGGCAGGCGGTTGGCGCGTCACGGGCACCAAGCTGTGGACGACCAACGCGCATCGCGCCGACTATATGATCCTCTTCTGCCGCACGTCGGGGACGGCCGCGGATCGGCATAAGGGAACGAGCCAGTTCCTCGTCGACATGAACGCGATCGAAGGAATGACCGTGCGTCCGGTCGTCGACCTCGCCGCCCGCCACCATTTCAATGAAGTCCATTTCGACGAAGCCTTCGTGCCCGAGTCCGCCCTGATCGGCGTTGAAGGCGACGGCTGGAACCAAGTGATGAGCGAGCTCGCATTCGAAAGAAGCGGGCCGGAACGCTTCCTGTCGTCGATCCAGTTGCTGATCGAGCTGATCGGCGCGCTGCAGGGGAGCGACAGCGACCTCGCGCAAATGGCGATCGGTCGATTGACCGCGCATCTGCTGGTGCTGCGCCGGCTGTCGCGCGGCGTCGCGGCGCTGCTCGAAGCCGGCGCGGACGCTTCGGTCCAGGCGGCGATCGTCAAGGATCTCGGCGCCTCGTTCGAACAGGAGCTGCCCGACATCGCGCGCAGCCTGGTCGACGCCGAACCGGACCTGCAGTCGACCCGCGACCTGCTGGCGGTGCTGGCCTATACGATGACGGTCGCGCCCTCCTTTTCGCTGAGGGGCGGGACGCGCGAGATCCTGCGCGGGATCATTGCCCGGGGATTGGGACTGCGATGAGTGCCATCGAACTGGTCGAAGTGTCGCCACGCGACGGGCTTCAAAACGAGCCCAGGATCCTGTCGACCGAAGACAAGGTCGAGCTGATCGGCCGGGCAATCGCCGCCGGCGCGCGGCGGATCGAGGTGGCGAGCTTCGTACACCCCGACAAAGTGCCGCAAATGGCCGACGCCGAGGCAGTGGTGGCCCAGCTCCGGCCCGGAGCAGCCCGAACGATCGGACTCGTGCTCAACAAGCGCGGCGCGCTGCGCGCGCTCGCCACGGCAGTCGACGAGATCGGCATCGTCTGCACGGCGAGTGACACGTTCGGAAGGCGCAACCAGGGCCTCGACGCCGATGGTGCGCTAGCGATGACCGAGGATGTCCTGCGGCTCTGCATTCAGGAGGGGCGCCCCGCCCAAGCGACGATCGCCATGGCTTTCGGCTGTCCATTCGAAGGGGCCGTCCGAGCGGACCGGGTCGTCGCCATGGCTCAAAGGATCGCCGGCGCCGGCGCGATCGAGGTCGCCTTGGCCGACACGATCGGCATCGGCCGGCCGAGCGAAGTCGAAGCGCTGGTCACCCTAGTGAAGGAATTGATCGCGCCGATCCCCGTCCGCGTCCACTTCCACGACACGCGCGGCATGGGCGTCGCCAATGTGATCGCGGCCGTGCGGAGCGGCGCCACCATCGTCGACGCAGCCATCGGTGGAACCGGTGGCTGTCCCTTCGCGCCGGGGGCGGCGGGAAACGTCGCGACCGAAGACGTCGCCTTCGCGCGCGGCGACGCGCTCGACGTCGACCGGAACCGACTGGTCGATACCGCGGTCTGGTTGAACGATCGACTCGGGCGCGAGCGAACCAGCGCCGTT
>JAYRLF010000309.1:0-5306 GCA_041905385.1 Allosphingosinicella sp. | reverse complement strand
GACCGCCATTGCGGAGCCGGGGTGGGCCCGGGGCCCACCCCGCGCGCCTCACAGACCCTCGACGGCCTTGCTGACCAGGACGCTCACCGTAACGCGGCGATTCTGCGCCTGGCCTGCGGCGGTGTCGTTGCTCGCCGCCGGATCCGCTTCGGCCATGCCGGTGGGCGTCAGCATGCGATAGGGCCGCCAGCCGCAAACCTGCTGGAGATGATTGACGACGCTGCCCGCGCGCCGCTCGCTGAGCGCCTGGTTATATTCGACGCTCCCCGTGGAATCGGTGTAGCCGACGACGAGCAGCAGCGCGTTGTCCATCGCCCCGGCGGAGGCAGCCGTGGCGCAGAGCTCGGCCTTCGCCTGCTCGGACAGCGTCGCCCTGCCGAACGCGAAATTCACGTCGGTCGTGCTCCTGACATTATATTGATCGATGTCGCCGAAGCGGCCGCGCAGCGCTTCCGTCGCCGCCGCATTCTGGGTGATGGCCGCGCCCTGCTCGGAGAATCGCTGGGCGGTGCCGCTCTGGATCATCGTCGCGGTCTGGAGGTCCCTGCGCTTGAGGTCGATCCGGCGCGCCACCAGGCCGTTGCCCGACTGCAAGGTCTGGACGCTGACCGGCAGGCCGTTGAGCAGCGAATCCGCAGCGAGCTGGGTGCGCGCCAAGCCGAGGAAGCCGCCGCTCGCGGTGATCCTGGTGTCGCCGCTGACGGCGATCGTCGTGCTGGTGCCGTCGGCGGTATAGACCTGCACCTGATCGCCGCTGCGCGACGTGATGATGCCCTCGATGTCGGGCCCCGCGGTCGTCGCGGCCACGTCAGGCGAGGAGGTGCCGCCGACGGTCGCCGAAAGATCGGCCTCGGGCGGATCCTGCGGCTGGGCGGCGAGGCCAGCCGGCGCCGTCCCGGCAAGCGCGGCAAGGAGGAAGAACAGGGTTGGGCTTCTGGAGATGACAGTCATGGCGCAATTCCTTCGAATCGATCTTCGGGCCTGCGAACGCAGCTTCTCGACCGACCGCCGTCTTCTGATGGTGCAACCGGCGGCCGGACGTCTCCATCACTCTCATGGGCTCGATCGGCATGCAGCCGCCCCTGGGCGCGATGGATTTCCGCCCGTGTTCGGGCCAACCTTTCTCCCAGATGAACGAATTGGTTGCCGCGCACCATTGCAACGGTCGCGTGAGTGAATCCTACGACGAGCCGAAATAGGCGTGATCAAATGGGTAATGCTTTATTGATTGTTTTCGGCGCGAGAATGCCTAGTTCAATAGAACTTCTGTTAGATTGACTATTGATTTCTGAGAATATAACAGCATTGTCAACACTAATATTAAATGAAAGTCGCCTGTCATTAGAAGCGCGGCAACAGCATCCCTTGAAACTTCTCGAAACAAGCGAAATGGACGCAACCCAGGCCTGAGCCGCGTGGCACTTCGAACAGAGATTGAGCGGCTTCGATCCTCGCCCGGACTCAAGCGGGCAATCGCCGGCTGATCGCGTTCTGCGCGCGGCGCGGGTCGCGTGATTGCGAACTCGCGCAGGCCGTTTCAGTCGATCGTCACCACCAATTTCCCGATCGCCTGGCGCGCGGCCATATGGGCGATCGCCTCCGCCCCCTGCTCGAGCGGCCAGGTGCGGCTGACGCGGGGCGAGATCTTGCCCTCGTCCCACAGCCGGAACAGGGCCTGGACGTTGGCGGCATTGGCGGCCGGATCGCGGGCGGCGAAAGCGCCCCAGAAGACGCCGCAGACGTCGCAGCTCTTGAGCAGAGTGAGGTTGAGCGGCAGCCGGGCGATTCCCGCCGGGAAGCCCACGACGAGGAAGCGGCCTTCCCAGGCGATCGCGCGCAATGCCGCCTCGGTATAGTCGCCGCCGACCGGATCGTAGATCACGTCGGCGCCATTCGGGCCGACCGCCTCCTTGAACATTTGCGACAGCGCCTTGGCGCCGCCGGCGTCGAATGGCCCGGTCGGATAGACGATGCAGTGGTCGGCGCCGGCGGCGCGGACCGCCTCGGCCTTCTCGGGCGTCGAGACCGCGCCGATCACATGCGCGCCGAACGCCTTGCCGAGCTCGACGGCGGCGAGACCGACGCCGCCGGCGGCGCCGAGCACGAGCAGGACCTGCTCCTGCTTGAGATGGCCGCGGTCGAGCAAGGCGTGGATCGTCGTCGCATAAGTGAGGATCAGCGCCGAGCCCTCCTCGAAGCTGCGATCCTCGGGCAGGACGAGCGCGTTCGAGGCCGGCACCAGCACCTTCTCCGAAAGCCCGCCATGGCCGACCATCGCGATCAGCCGGCTGCCCGGATACCAGCCGGTCACGTCGTCGCCGACCCGCTCGACGATGCCGGCAATCTCGCCGCCGGGCGCGAACGGCCGCGGCGGACGGAACTGATATTTGTCCTGGATCATCAGGACGTCGGGATAATTGATCGCGCAGGCTTTCACCCGGACGAGCAGCTGGCCCGGCCCGGGCACCGGATCGGGAACATCGCCGAGCACCAGCGTCTCCGGTCCGCCCGGCTGATGGGAGAGCAAGGCCCTCATCGTGCGGATTCCGGAAAGGCCGGCAATTTGGCGATGTCGTCGGGCTCGTGCTGGATCACCACCGTCGCTCTCAGATTATCGGCAATGCCGCTGAAACGCGCGAACGAGGCCAAGGTCTCGCTGCGATTGGTGTTGAAACTCGGCACGCCGGCACTCCGATAATTGGCGGTGAAATGATAGAGATCGCCAGTCAGCAGCACTGGCCCGCGACGGGACAGCCGCACCAGCAGCGCGTGATGGCCAGGTGTGTGGCCGGGCATGGCGAGCATGACGACGCTGCCGTCGCCGAAGACATCGTGGTCGCGCGGCACCGGCCGGATCGTCGCCCCGCCCGCGATCCACGGTTGAAAACGGGCCGCCGAGATCGGGCGGTTGCGAATCACCTCCCAATCTGCGGGGCCGATCAAGAGCGTTGCCCCGGCGAAATCCTGGGCCTGGCCGGTATGGTCGTCGTGGTAATGGCTGATAGCGACGAAATTGACCTGCTCCGGACGGACGTTGATGCGGGCGAGCTGATCGCGGATCGAGTCGCGCAGCGACATGCGCGTGCCGTCTTCCTCGGTCGGCCGACCGATCATCTCGGCCGGAAAGCCGCTGTCCCAAAGCAAATAGCGGCTTCCGTTGCGGATCAGATAGCAGCTGACGGTCAGCGCCCCCTGCCGGCCTTCATACTGGAAAGTGTCGGAATAGAGATTGAGGTCATTTTCGTGGATTTCGCCGCAGTCGAGCCGCCACATCTCGACGTCGGCACGCGCCGGCTGCGCCGATGCGGAAGCAGCGGACAGCCCGGATGCAAGGGCGGCGATGATCAGGATCCGCTTCAGGTTCGTCACGTCTCCCGCGCCCCACTTGCCGGTCCGGCCGGTTCCTTGGGCGAGACATAGGAGGGATCGTGGGCGAAGGGCAATCGCGCTTCTGTCTCCAGCGCCTCCAGGACCGCGCCGAAATCGGTGCGGCAGCGGAAACCCATCAGCCGTTCGGCGCGGCCAGGATCATAGACGCGGTCGATCGATCCGGGCAGCGTCCAGCCGCGCCGGGCGTAGAGCTCGGCCGCTTCCGGAAAATGGCGCGCGATCACCGCCGGTGCGTCGTGGAGCAATTCCTCGGCCTCGTCCGGCGCGAAAGGCGGCGGCGCCGACAGGATGAAGGTCTCGAAGCCGAGCGCCGGCGCCCGATCGAGCGCGACGACATGCGCCTCGGCGGCATCCTCGACGGTCAGCCGGCGGTTGAGGAATTCGTTCGCCTTGAGATTCTCGCCGCTCGGCTCGCTGTGCGTGTCGTCATCCTCAGGGAAGAAGCGGCTCGTGCGCAGCACCACCACCGCCATGCCGGTTTCTCGATGGACCAGGCCGCACAATTGCTCGGCGGCGCGCTTGGTCACGCCGTAGATGTTGCGCGGCTCGAGGGGACCGAAATCCTCGTCGAGCCAGGCGGCCCGGGTGGCGCCGCCGACGCGGCCGGCGCGGATCCGCTCCGAGATCATCAGCGAGGTGGTCGAGGTGAACAGGAAGCGGTCATGGCCGGCGACAGCCGCGGCTTCGAGCAGGTTGAGCGTGCCGGTGACGTTGACGTCGATGAAGGCCTGTTTCGAATAGCGGGCGATGTCCGGCTTGTGCAGCGCGCCGGCATGGATCACCGCCGCGATATCATGGTCGGCGAAGATCCGGTCGACCAGGGGCCGATCCGCGACCGAACCGATCAGATCGGTATCGGCGCCGGCCGCGACATCGAGCCCGACGACCGCATGGCCCGCCTCGCGCAGGCGCGGCGCGAGGAAGCGGCCCAGCCAGCCCGAAGAGCCTGTCAGCAGGATTCTCATCACGCTGCCGCCGTGCCGGACTTGCCGAGCCGTTTCAACGTGCCTTCATAGGTGCGCGCGCGCCGGGCGCCGGCGAAGGGCGGCTCCATCCGGGCGAGGAAATCGAGCGGCTGGCGCTGCATCCCGCAGAGCCAGATTTCGGTGCCGCCGGCGCGTGCCTGGCGGACGAAGGTCTCGATCGCGCCGGCGCCGGTCGCATCGACGTAGGGCACCAGTTCCATCCGCAACACGATCGCCTTGGGCTGCCGGCCGATCCGCCGCAACGCCTCCAGCATCTCGCTAGCGACCCCGAAGAAGATGGGACCGGTGAAGCGCAGCACCTCGACCCCCTCGGGCAGGCGCTCGCGCTGGTCGGGATCCTCGTCCGGGTCGACCGGCACCAGCCCGGCATGCTCGCTCATCCGGCGCATGAACAGCAAGGCGGCGAGCGTCACGCCGACGCCGATCGCGACGGTGAGGTCGACCAGGATGGTGAGCGAAAAGGTGAGCAGCAGCAAGGCGCGCTCGCCGGGATCGCTGCGCAGCAGCGCGCGGAACCGGTCTGCCTCGCTCATCCCCCAGGCGACCATGAGCAGCACCGCGGCCAGGGTCGCCATCGGCACGAAGGCGATCAGGTCGCCGGCGAGGAGCATGAACAGCAGCAGGAATGCGGCGTGCAGCATGCCGGCGACCGGGCTCTGCGCGCCGGCGCGGACGTTGGTGGCGGTGCGCGCGATCGCGCCGGTCGCGGGCAGGCCCGCGAAGGCGGCCGAGGCGATGTTGGCGACGCCCATGCCGACCAGCTCCTGGCCGGAACGGTGGCGGTAGCCGGTCATGCCGTCGGCGACGACCGCCGACAGCAGGGCTTCGATCCCGGCCAGGAAGGCGATGGTGAAGGCGCTCGGCATCACCGCCCGGATCGTCTCGAGCGAGACGTCCGGAAGCGCCGGCACCGGCAGCCCATGCGGCATG
>JAYRLF010000308.1:1984-5327 GCA_041905385.1 Allosphingosinicella sp. | reverse complement strand
TGGGGCGGCTCGATGAAGAAATGCCCGCACAGCATGTCGAGCCGCGCGTCCCGGCTTTCATTCTCGCTCAACATCACGCCGGAGCCGGCCCGACGCTGGCGGGTCGGCGCCGGCGCCTGCCCGCTGCCGTCGTGCAGCACATGCGGCGCGCCGTGCGGCAGCAGCACGATGTCGCCGCCCAGCAATTCCCTGGTCGTCCTGGTCTCCGGATTCTCGATGATCGCCCGGCCCTTGAGCACGACATGAAAGGGGATTTCGTGCGCGGCGGACCGGGGCCAGGCGACCCGCCAGGGCGCGCCATAGGTGCAGCGGACCTCCAGCTGGCCGGTGACCGTGATCATGTGCAGCAATTGGCTCAGCCAGTCGGCCTGGGACATGGGACCTCGGAGATGCGAGACGCTCGCGCCCCTTATTGCAGGTGCTCGACTTGCGCGCAGCACATCATCCGGATGGCCGCCTGACCTACGATGTTGGCTGCGCTGCCTGTCCCCGCATGCACGCATTGGCCGTCGATGCGGGCTGGCTATTCTTGCCCATCACCGAGGCACCGCACGGACGGTCTAAGGAAGATTTGGACGGGATTGGCCCGCGCCGGGGCAAGAAAGGGGCCCGGCCTTCCGACCGAGCCCCAGATCAAGGTTCAATAATCCATGGCCGGCATCGGCGCCGGCTTCTCCTCCTTCGGCAGCTCCGCGACAAGCGCCTCGGTGGTGATGAGAAGCGAGGCGACGCTGGCCGCGTCCTGGAGCGCCGTGCGGACGACCTTGGCGGGATCGATCACGCCGGCCTTGACCAGATCCTCGAACTGGCCGGTCGCGGCGTTGAAGCCCCAGTTATAGTCGCCCTGCTCGAGCAGCTTGCCGACGATGAACGCGCCGTCCTCGCCGGCATTCTCGGCGATCTGCCGCGCCGGGGCGCGGAGCGCCCGGCGGACGATGTCGATGCCGGATTGCTGGTCGTCATTGGCGGCCTTGACGCCGTCCAGCGCCTTGATCGCGCGCAGCAAAGCGATGCCGCCACCGGGCAGGATGCCCTCCTCGACCGCGGCCCGGGTGGCATGGAGCGCGTCGTCGACACGGTCCTTCTTCTCCTTGACCTCGATCTCGGTGGCGCCGCCGACCCGGATCACGGCAACGCCGCCGGCCAGCTTGGCCAGCCGCTCCTGCAGCTTCTCGCGGTCGTAATCGGAGGTCGTGGTCTCGATCTGCTGGCGGATCGAGGCGGTCCGGCCGTCAATGTCCGCCCGGTTGCCGGCGCCGTCGACGATCGTCGTATTGTCCTTGTCGATGACGACCTTCTTGGCGCGCCCGAGCATGGCCACCGTCACGTTCTCGAGCTTGGTGCCGAGCTCCTCGGAGACGACGTTGCCGCCGGTGAGGACGGCGATGTCCTCGAGCATCGCCTTGCGGCGATCGCCGAAGCCCGGCGCCTTGACCGCCGCGACCTTGAGGCCGCCGCGCAGCTTGTTGACGACCAGGGTGGCGAGCGCCTCGCCCTCGACATCCTCGGCGATGATCAGCAGCGGCCGGCCCGCCTGGACCACCTGCTCGAGCACCGGCACCAGCGCCTGGAGGTTGGACAGCTTCTTCTCGTGGATCAGGATATAGGGATCCTCGAGCTCCACCTTCAGCTTCTCGGCATTGGTGATGAAATAGGGCGAGAGATAGCCGCGGTCGAACTGCATGCCCTCGACCGTCTCCAGCTCGGTCGCGAGGCCCTTCGCCTCCTCGACGGTGATCACGCCCTCATTGCCGACCTTCTCCATCGCCTCGGCGAGGATGCGGCCGACCTCACCGTCGCCATTGGCCGAGATGGTGCCGACCTGGGCGATCTCGCTATTGGCGGCGATCTTCTTGGCGTGGCTCTTCAGGTCCTCGACCACCGCGTTGACCGCAAGATCGATGCCGCGCTTCACGTCCATCGGGTTGAGGCCGGCGGCCACCGCCTTCGAACCCTCGCGGACGATCGACTGGGCGAGCACGGTCGCCGTGGTGGTGCCGTCGCCGGCGAGGTCGTTGGTCTTCGACGCGACCTCGCGCAGCATCTGCGCGCCCATATTCTCGAACTTGTCCTTCAGCTCGATCTCCTTGGCGACGGTGACGCCGTCCTTGGTGATCCTGGGCGCGCCGAACGACTTCTCGATGACGACGTTGCGGCCCTTGGGCCCGAGCGTCACCTTCACCGCATTCGCAAGCGTGTCCACGCCGCGCAGCATCCGATCGCGCGCCTCGGCGGAGAACTTCACTTCCTTGGCAGCCATTTTCCTTCTGCTCCTTTCCTTGAACCTTCTTGCCTCAGGCCGCCTTCTTCAGCGGCACCACCTCGTCGATTATGCCGAGGATGTCGCTCTCCTTCATGATCAACAGCTCCTCGCCGTCGATCCTGACCTCGGTGCCCGACCATTTGCCGAACAGGATCCGGTCGCCGGCCTTGACGGCGAGCTCGATCAGCTTGCCGCTCTCGTCCCGCGCGCCGGGGCCGACGGCGACGACCTCGCCTTCCTGCGGCTTCTCCTTGGCGGTGTCGGGGATGATGATGCCGCCGGCCGTCTTCTCCTCGGCCTCGATGCGGCGGACGACCACACGGTCGTGCAAGGGGCGGAAATGCATGCATAACCTCCAGTTGCATAGCGTGTTGTAATGTACGCCCGGGGGGCGAAGCCCCCGGACGGCGCGGAGCTAGGAATCGGAAAAATCACGTTCAAGAGCCGGAACGAAAATTTTTTTGAGGGTGCATGGAGCGGCTCGATTCAGGCTCCGACCCGGGACCTGGCGACCTGTCCAACCGGTGGAGCGGAGGCGATCGTCGGACGCCCCACAACGCTTCAGCCGACCCTCTTGACGCCTTCATCCCGAACGCCAAAATCCGGGCGCAGGGCGTTCTGCCCAAAGGGAGAAAACGAGCGAGACAGGAAAAAGGAGGTTCAGACATGTCCGAACCGCTCTTCTCTTATCGTCATCCGTTCGAAGTCGCGCGACACCCCACGCTCGAGCCCGAGGTCAAGCGGGCCATCCTCGCATCCTGGGCGTCCGACGCAGCCGCCATTCCCTCGCAGCCCGCGTGGCGCCAGCCGCCGGGCTTCGATCGGCCGACGCCGGTGGACGACGTCTTCGAAGCGCTGCGCATGGTCGATCGCCAGCAGGCGGGCGGCGGGGACATCCACGCATGACCAGCCGCGATTTCCTCGTGCAGCTGCAGGGCTTTGGCCTCGCGACGGCCGAAATCAGCTATTTCATGCCGGACCATCCGAGCCTGCTCCAGCTCTTCATCTGGCAGGAATATGACGTCGCGCCGGATTTTCCGGTGTTGACCCGCTTCCTGGATCATTGGCGGCGCGAGGTGG
>JAYRLF010000308.1:0-1974 GCA_041905385.1 Allosphingosinicella sp. | reverse complement strand
CCATTCCATCCGCGTCGCCCATCAACAGCTGATCAGGCCGGCGGAATGGCGCGCGGCGGATGGGGTCTTCTCGATCCAATAGAGGTCGCGCGGCGCCGGGTGCATCCGGGCTCTCGATGCGCGCGGCTGGATTCGACGCTCTCCATTTCCGGCGGTTGGAAGGTGGCGTCGGCGCGGCGGGCCCTGTAGCTCCGTCCCCCATGGCGTTCGCGCATCTCTGGCCCTGGATCGGGCTCGGCCTGGCCGCGATGCTGCTGCTCGGTCTCGCCGCCGGCGATTGGCGCGGCGACCGCACCGTGCCGCGCACCCACGACATGGTCTGGCTCACCTGGGCGGCCATCGCCGCTTACCTGCTCCACCAGTTCGAAGAGCATGGCATCGACGCGCGCGGCGCGCCCTACGCCTTCCGCGGATCGCTGTGCGCCGCCTTCGGCTTTGCCGGCGCGAGCGCCTGCCCCATCCCTTCAGCCTTCATCACCGCGGTGAACCTGTCCGCGGTGTGGCTCGCCGGTCCGATCGCCGCCTTGCTCGGCCGCCGCTGGCCGGCCATAGCGCTGAGCTGGTTCAGCGTGCCGGCGGTCAACGCCCTCGCGCATATCGGTCCGGCGCTGGCGGCCGGCGAATACAATCCGGGCCTGCTGACCGCCGTCTTGCTGTTCCTGCCGCTGTCGCTCTGGACCCTGCGGATCGCGCTGCGGCGGCCGGATCTCGGCTGGCTTATGGTGGCCGCGACGATCATCGGCGGCATCGCGATGCACGCCGTGCTGATCCTTTCGCTCCGGGCCTATCTGGCGGGCCTGCTCGGCGAGACGACCCTGGTCGCCATCCAGATCGTCAACCCGGCGATCCCGATCCTGCTGGTCGCCGCGATTGCGTGGCGACGCCCGAGGAGGATCGAACCACCCCAATCCTCCCTGTGAGCGAAGCTCATGGGGAGGGGGGACCGGCCGCAGCCGAAGGCGAAGGCTGGTGGAGGGGCTTTCCAGCGCCGAACAGCCCCTCCACCGCGCTACGCGCGGTCCCCCTCCCCATCGCCTTCGGCGACAGGGAGGAATCAGGTTCCCATCAACTGTTCGCAGCAATCGCCGCCCACCCGACCAAAATCACGAACGCCACCGACATGATCGCCATCGTGATGAAGAAGAAGGCGGTGAAGTCCCCGATGATCTCCAGCGCGCCGAACATGGACGCGCGCGTCGACACCTCCTGCTCGCGTGAACGCTCCCGCTCGCGCCGGGCGAAGGCCGGCCGGAAGGTCGCGACCGCGCAATAGGGACACAAGGCGGCGAAGCTTCCAGGACGGAAGGCAATGCCGCCGCCGCAGCCTTCGCAGGCCGCATATTCTGCGTCGCCGACCTCGCCCGGGAGCACGTCCGGAAAGGGCGGCACCTTGCGCCGCACGTCCTTGGCGAGCGCCGCCAGCATCAGGAAGACGATCGTCCAGATGATGAACCCGCAGATGGCGAGCGTCATCAGCGCGACTTCGAGCTCGTTCGGCAGCTCCTCGATCGCCCGGTCGACGAACGTGTCGCCGAAGGTCGCGGCGCCGATCATGACGATCACGAACAGCAGCGGCTCGACCACGACCATCAGCCGCAGCAGCCACAGCACCGGCCGCGAGGCGAGCACCCGCGCGATCCGCCAGTCGCGGATCGCGGCGGCGACCCGCGCCAGCGCCCGGCGCAGGATCCGGGTCGCGCGATAATCCACCGGCAGCGCGGAGACCGAGGCGCAGCCGATGCACCGCGCCGACCGCGCCTCGAGCACCACCGGCGATCCGCAAGCGTCGCAATGGAGCGGATCGAGCTTCGGCAGCGCCTGGAGCAGCGCATCCAGCCCCTCCCGCCGCTGCCTGCGATCGCGATCAACCGCCTTTTCCATCACGGTCAGACGCGCCAGCTGGCGGGACAAGGCGATTCCGGAGACGAGCAGCAGGACCGGGATCAGCACGCCCTGCAGCAGGAAGACCACCAA
>JAYRLF010000307.1:0-5336 GCA_041905385.1 Allosphingosinicella sp. | reverse complement strand
AACCACAGCTTTTCCCCTTTTTTATCCACAACGGGCGGTTCGGGCTGTTGAGCCGGATGCCCGTGTTGGGGCTCTTGTGTTCTTGATTTGTTCTTTTGTCAAGCGCCCAGGCCCAGCCCAGGGCCGTCATTCCGGCGAAGACCGGAATCTCTTTGCCTTTTCCAAGGCTTGGCAAGAAAAGTGAGATCCCGGCTTTCGCCGGGATGACGGGAGGGGGGGCAGGGAAGCGGGCAATTGCTCGGCCGATCGCATCAGGGTTGATTTCCAGACCTCACCCCACTAAGTGCGCCGCCATTCCACATGCGGATGCCACCATACCGGTGCTTCGGACCTGTCCGAAGTTTCTCGGCACCGCAGAGGTTGAACCGGAAGGAGAAAGATTATGGCGTCCAACGACGTCACCATGCAGCAATTGCTCGAGGCCGGAGCGCATTTCGGCCACCAGACCCACCGCTGGAACCCCAAGATGAAGCCGTACATCTTCGGCGAGCGCAATGGGGTGCACATCATCGACCTGTCGCAGACCGTGCCGCTTTTCGCGCGCGCGCTCGACTTCGTCCGCCAGACCGCGGCCGCGGGCGGCAAGGTGCTGTTCGTCGGCACCAAGCGCCAGGCGCAGGATCCGATCGCCGAGGCGGCGCGCCGCTCGAACCAGCATTTCGTCAACCATCGCTGGCTGGGCGGCATGCTCACCAACTGGAAGACGATCTCCAACTCGATCAAGCGCTTCAAGAGCCTCGAGGAGCAGCTTGCCGGCGACACGGCGGGCCTGACCAAGAAGGAAGTGCTGCAGCTCACCCGCGAGCGCGACAAGCTCGAGCTCTCGCTCGGCGGCATTCGCGACATGGGCGGCATTCCCGACGTGATGTTCGTGATCGACGCCAACAAGGAAGAGCTGGCGATCAAGGAAGCCAACACGCTCGGCATCCCGGTCGTCGCGATCCTCGATTCCAACGTCAGCCCGGCCGGCATTGCTTTCCCGGTGCCCGGCAATGACGACGCCAGCCGCGCGATCCGCCTCTATTGCGATGCGATCGCCGACAGCGTCCTCGCCGGCAAGCAGGGCGGCGCCGCCGCCCGCGGCCAGGACATCGGCGCGATGGACGAGCCGCCGGCCGAGGCCGCGCTGAGCGAGGCTTGATTTAGCTTCCCCTTCCGCTTGCGGGAGGGGTGAGGAGCGGGGCTGCAGCGCCTGCTCCTCGTACGTCATTCCCACCCCCCTAACCCCCTCCCGCGAGCGGGAGGGGGGATTTGATGATGAGGACATATTATGGCTGAGATCACGGCCTCCACGGTGAAGGAGCTGCGCGACCGCACCGGCGCCGGCATGATGGACTGCAAGAAGGCGCTCGCCGAGACCGGCGGCGACATCGAGGCGTCGATCGACTGGCTGCGCACCAAGGGCCTCGCCGCCGCCGCCAAGAAGGCCGGCCGCGTCGCCGCCGAAGGCCTGATCGGCACCGCCGTGATCGGCACCGCCGGCGCGCTGGTCGAGGTCAATTCGGAGACCGACTTCGTCGCCAAGAACGAGCAGTTCCAGGCGTTCGTCCGCAACGTCGCCCAGCTGGTGCTGGCGACCGGCGGCGACATCGACGAGCTGTCGCGCGCCCAATATCCCGGCGGCGGCACGGTCGCCGAGGTGCTGACCAACAATATTGCGACGATCGGCGAGAATCAGTCGCTGCGCCGCGCCGCCCGGCTCGAGGTCGGCGAGGGGGTCGTCGTCTCCTACGTCCACAATGCCGCGGCACCGGGTCTCGGCAAGATCGGCGTGCTGGTCGGCCTCGAGAGCGGTGCCGACAAGGCCTCGCTCGAGACGCTCGGCAAGCAGCTCGCCATGCACATCGCCGCGGCCAATCCGCTGGCTTTGCGCGGGGAAGAGCTCGATCCTGCTTTGGTCGAGCGCGAGCGCGCGATCGCCCAGGAGAAGGCGGCCGAATCCGGCAAGCCGGCCGAGATTGTCGAGAAGATGGTCGACGGCGCGATGGCCAAGTTCCGCAAGGAGAATGCGCTGCTGTCGCAGCTGTTCGTGATGGACAACAAGACCAAGGTCGAGGACGTCATCACCGCCGAGGCCAAGCGCCTGGGCGCCGATGTCGCGCTCAAGGCCTATGTCCGCTTTCAGCTCGGCGAAGGCATCGAGAAGAAGGAAAGCGACTTCGCCGCCGAGGTCGCGGCTGCTGCCGGCACCTCGAAGGCCGAGCCGGTCGCTTAAGTTCTCCATTCCTCCCCATCGCAAGATGGGGAGGGGGCCCATCCGAAGGATGGGGGAGGGGTAGATCTGCGGCCTGCATGAAAACTACCCTCCACCATCCTGCGCCTTCGGCTCCGGATGGTCCCCCTCCCCAGCAAAGCTGGGGAGGAACTTGGCATGGCACGAAGCGCCGACTAAGGTGCGCCCCGCTCTCACAATTCACCAGCTGCCGACAGGGAAAATCACGCCCCATGCCGCGCCCGCGCTTCAACCGAATCCTTCTCAAGCTTTCGGGCGAGGCGTTGATGGGTGACGGCCAGTTCGGCATCGATCCCGGCACGGTCGCCCGACTCGCCGATGAGATAAAAACCGCCAAGCAGGGTCACGAGCTCTGCCTCGTCGTTGGCGGCGGCAACATCTTCCGCGGGCTTGCCGGCGCCGCCAAGGGCTTCGACCGCGCCAGCGCCGACTATATGGGCATGCTCGCGACGGTGATGAACGCGCTCGCGCTGCAGAACGCGCTCGAGAAGATCGGCGTCGACACGAGGGTCCAGTCGGCGATCCCGATGGCGACCGTCTCCGAACCCTATATCCGCCGCCGCGCGGTCCGGCACATGGAGAAGGGCAGGGTGGTGATCTTCGCCGCCGGCACCGGCAACCCCTTCTTCACCACCGACACCGCCGCCGCCCTGCGCGCGGCCGAGATGGGCTGCGACGCCCTGTTCAAGGGCACCAGCGTCGACGGCGTCTACAATGCCGATCCGAAGAAGGTGCCCGACGCCAAGCGCTATGAGAGCCTCACCTTCAACCAGGTGCTGGCCGACGATCTCAAGGTGATGGACGCCAGCGCCGTCGCCTTGTGCCGCGACAACAATATCCCGATCGTCGTGTTCAACATCCGCGAGCAGGGCAATCTCGCCCTGGTGCTCGGCGGGGAAGGGACCGCGACGATCGTCCAGAATGAGGGAGGAAGCCATGCCGGCTTATGACAAAGCCGATATCCAGCGCCGCATGCACGGCGCGGTCGAAAGCCTGAAGCACGATCTGGGCGGGCTGCGCACCGGCCGTGCCTCGACCGCCTTGCTCGATCCGATCCAGGTCGAGGTCTATGGCGCCAACATGCCGCTCAACCAGGTCGCGACCGTGACCGCGCCCGAGCCGCGCATGTTGTCGGTCCAGATCTGGGACCGCTCCAACATCAGCGCCGTCGAGAAGGCGATCCGCAATGCCGGCCTCGGCATCAATCCGATCGTCGACGGCCAGAACATCCGGCTACCGATTCCCGATTTGACCGAGGAGAGGCGCAAGGAGCTCGCCAAGCTCGCCCATCAATATGCCGAGAAGGCGCGGATCGCGGTCCGCAACGTCCGCCGCGACGGCATGGACGCGCTCAAGACCGACGAGAAGAAGCGCGAGATCAGCGAGGACGAGCATAAGCGCCTCGACGCCGAGGTGCAGAAGATGACCGACGCGACGATCGGCGAGATCGACCAGGTCCTGGCGGCGAAGGACAAGGAAATCCTGCAGCAGTGATGAGCGATCGCTCAGAAACGGATGATGCAGGTGTGTGTCCCGGCGAAGGCCGGGACCCAGGAACGGCGTTGGAACTGGACCCCGGCCCCTTCGACGCCGCCTGCGGCGTCGCTCAGGACAGGCTTCGCCGGGGAACTGCTGCGACCGGCCTTCTCGGCTAATGAACTCGGGCACTTCCGCGGCCGCGCCGGCGGTTCCGCGCCATGTCGCGATCATCATGGACGGCAATGGGCGCTGGGCCAAGGCGCGCGGGCTGCCGCGCTCGGCGGGCCACCGTGCCGGCGCCGAGGCGGCGCGCAAGGCGCTGCGGGCGGCGGGCGAGGCGGGGGTCGAGTGCCTGACCCTCTACGCCTTTTCCTCGGAGAATTGGCGGCGGCCCAAGGCCGAGATCTCCGATCTCACCGCCTTGCTGCGTTTCTATGTCAAGAAAGAGCTCGAAGACCTTCATAAGGAAGGAATTCGCCTGCGCGTGCTTGGCGATCACAATGCGTTCGAATCCGACGTGGCGCGGCTGGTCGACAAGGCGGTCGAGCGCACCCGCGACAATGACCGGATGACGCTGGCGATCGCACTCAACTACGGATCGCGGGCCGAGCTGGTGAATGCGGCGCGGCGCATGGCCGAGGCGGTCGCCGCCGGCGAGATCAGCCCGGACGAGATCGACGAGGCGCGGATCGACGGAGCGCTCGACACGGGCGGACTGCCGCCGCTCGACCTGCTGATCCGGACCTCGGGCGAGCAGCGCCTGTCCAATTTCCTGCTCTGGCAGGCGGCCTATGCCGAATTGCTGTTCATCGACACGCTGTGGCCGGATTTCGACGGCGATACGATGCGGTCCGCGCTGGCCGAATATGCGCGGCGCGAGCGGCGCTACGGCGGCCTGTGATGGGCGAGGCGGCGCCAAAGGCCGGTTCCGACCTCACCGTTCGCTTCGCCGCGGGCGTGGCGATGGCTGCGATCGCCTTGCTCGCCATCTATCTGGGCGGCTGGCCCTTCCGCCTGCTGGTCGCGGCCGGCGCCTCGGTGATGATCGTCGAATGGGCCGACCTCAAGCAGGTGCCGCGCAACTGGGCATGGGCCGGCGCGGGCGCCATGGTCCTGTTCCTGCTGGCGGCCTCCGAATGGCTGTTCCCGGCCGGGCAGATGGACGAGATCGTCACGGTCGGCGGCGAGGGGGTGATCGCGATCGCCGCCGAGAGCTTTGCCCCCGCCTGGACCGGCTTCGGTATCGCAGCGCTGCTGGCCGCGCTGCTCGGTCTCGCCAGCCGCCGCGCCGCCATGGCCTGGGGCTTCGTCTATATCGCGGTACCTGCGTTCGCATTGCTGGTGCTGAGCTGGACCTTCTACGGGCTGGTCCTGTGGGCGATGGTGGTGACCTGGGCGACCGATATCGGCGCCTATTTCGCGGGCCGGACGATCGGCGGCCCGAAGCTGGCGCCGCGGCTGAGCCCGAACAAGACCTGGGCCGGACTGGTCGGTGGCGTCCTGGCGGCAGCCCTGTTCGGCTGGATCGTCGCCAGCCTGGAGATCTTCTCGCTCGGCGCGCCGTTCCTCTGGCTCGGCGGCCTGATGGCGGTCGCCGCCCAGCTCGGCGACCTTTACGAGAGCT
>JAYRLF010000306.1:0-5355 GCA_041905385.1 Allosphingosinicella sp. | reverse complement strand
AGCTGGTCCCCGGCAGCACGCCGGCCGCCGCCCGCGCCGGCGGCGAGCAGCGCGCGGCGATGGGGGTCAACGACCAGAGGTGCAGCCCGGTCGGCCGCGACCAGCAATGCAATGGCGGGCTCAACGTGATCGGCATCGCCGCCACGATCGCCCGCGCGATCGGGCAGGCGATCGCCAATCGCGACTGAGCGGCCCTTTCGCCCCGGCCGGGCGTTGCCTAGATAGCGGGTAACAGGGAGATTTCGGGCCATGGCCGAGACCGACAGCAAGACGGACGCGCCGCCGTCCCAGACATTTGCCGTGCCGACGCTCGAGGATCTCCAGCACTGGACCTTCGTGATGGGGCGGGCGCAGCAGATGATGCTCGAGCATCTCTCCCAGCAGATGGGCGAGGCGGCCAGCCAGGCCGTCGCCGAGCCCGAGAAAGCGGCGCAGGCGGCGATGTCGTGGCCGGGCATGAACCTGTTCGCCGATCCTGCGAAGCTGATGCAGACCCAGGCCGAAATGTGGTCGGAGGGTCTGGCGATCTGGCAGCGCGCGCTCGGCGGCACGTCGCCGGAGACGAGCGCGCTGGCGGAAAAGGCCGATCGCGACCGTCGCTTCGCCGCGCCGGAATGGCGTGACAATCCCTTGTTCGACACGATCCGCCAGACCTATTTGCTGATCTCGGAGCGCCTGCTCGGCTCGGTCGACGCGATCGAGGGCGTCGACGAGGCGACCCGCGAGCGGATGCGCTTCCTCACGCGCGGCTTCGTCGACGCCATGTCGCCGTCCAACTTCGCGCTCACCAATCCGCAGGTGATCGAGCGGGCGATCGAGACGCGCGGCGAGAGCCTGCTCAATGGGCTCGACCATATGCTGAAGGACATCGGCAAGGGCCAGCTGACCCATACCGATCCCGATGCGTTCGAGGTCGGCCGCAACATCGCGACCACGCCGGGCAAGGTGATCCGGCAGACGCCGCTCTATCAGCTGATCCAGTACAGCCCGGCCACCGACCAGGTGCTCGAAACGCCGCTGATCATCTTCCCGCCCTGGATCAACCGCTATTACATCCTCGATCTCAACCCGAAGAAGAGCTTCATCCGCTGGGCGGTCGAGCAGGGGCTGACCGTGTTCGTCGTCTCCTGGAAGTCGGCCGATGAGAGCCTGACCGACATCGGCCTCGACGATTATGTGCGTGCGCAGCTCGACGCGATCGACGCGGTGCGCGAGACGCTCGGCGTCCCGTCGGTCCATGCGATCGGCTATTGCGTCGCCGGCACGATGCTGGCGGCCACGCTCGCCTTGCTGGCCGCGCGCGGCGAGGCGGACAAGGTCGCCTCGGCGACCTTCTTCACCGCCCAGGTCGACTTCACCGAGGCGGGCGACCTCAAATTCTTCCTCGGCGACGAGCAGATGGACCTGATCCGGCAGCTGTCGGCGGAAAAGGGCTATCTCGACGGGCGCTACATGGCGGCGACGTTCAACCTGCTGCGCGGCCGCGACCTGATCTGGAGCTACGTCACCAACAATTATCTGCTCGGCCAGGACTATCCGCAGTTCGACCTGCTCCACTGGAATGGCGACACGACCAATCTGCCGGCCCAGTGGCATCAGGCCTATCTCCAGCAGCTCTACCGCGAGAACAAATTGGTGCAGCCCGGCGCGCTGACCATCGACGGCACCGCGATCGACCTCAGGCGGGTGACGACTCCGACCTATGTCCAGGCCGGCCGCGAGGACCATATCGCGCCGCCGCAGAGCGTCTGGAAGATCACCCACCATTTCGCGGGGCCGCTGCGCTTCGTGCTGGCCGGCTCCGGCCACATCGCCGGCGTCGTCAATCCGCCCGAGGCTCAGAAATACCAATATTGGGTCAATGAGGCGAAAGTCGACACGCTCGACCAGTTCGTCGCCGGCGCGACCGAGACCAAGGGCAGCTGGTGGCCGGACTGGATCGGCTGGATCCAGGGCCATTCGAACCGCAAGGTGCCGGCCAAGGGCGCGCGCGAGCCGGGCAAGGGCAAGCTGAAGGCGATCGAGGACGCGCCGGGCTCCTATGTGAAGGCGCGCTGACCTTTCGCGGCTGCGTTTCGCTCCCGCAACATTTCCCCGCTGGACTCGCAAGTGACTGAATTTGCACCTCTAAGTCACTTATGTTGCAGCGCACAAAAAACACTTGAAATCGGCTGGCGGATGGCATATTTGCTGCACCGCAACAAAGGAGTCGCTTAATATGGCCACCACCCCGACCGAGACCGCCACCGAAGCCCCGAAGGCCGACGTGAGGGAAACGGTCGCGCCGGAGACGAAGCCGGTCGAGGTGAAGCCGGCGGAAGCGGCGAGCGTCGAGGCCCCGAAGGTCGAGACGCCGGCCCCCGTCAAGGCGGCCAAGCCCGCGACGACGCCGAAGCCGGCCAAGGCCGCGGCGGTGCGCGCGAAGAAGAGCCGGCCGGTCAAGGCGGCCGCGAGCGTGAAGAAGATTGAGAAGAAGGCGCGTCCCGCCAAGGCGGCCGCCGTGAAGACCACCCGCAGGCCGGCCCGTGCCGTCCCGCAGATCAAGACTCGAGGAGTTGAAGAAATGACCAAGCAGACCAACCAGGCGGCTTTCTTCGCCGCCGACCAGTTCAAGAACGTTTTCGGTGACGTCAACGAGAAGGCCAAGGAAGCCGTCGAGCGTTCGGCCAAGATCGTCGAAGAGCTCGCCGACCTGACCCGCGGCAATGTCGAGGCGCTCGTCGCTTCGTCGAAGGTCGCCGCCAAGGGCGTCGAGACGCTGAGCCAGGACGCGGCTGATTATGGCCGCAAGAGCTTCGAGGAGGCTTCGGCCACCCTGAAGAGCTTCGCCGAGGTGAAGTCGGCCACCGACTTCTTCAAGCTGCAGAGCGACTTCGCCCGCAGCGCCTTCGACGCCGCGGTCGCCGAGAGCGCCCGCGTCAGCGAAGCTTTCATCAAGATCGCCGGCGACGTCGCCGAGCCGATCGCGAGCCGCTACACCGTCGCGGCCGAGCGCGTGAAGACCCTCGCCGCCTAACGGCATTCGCGAGGCGATATCCACCGCCGACCGTGTAAAAGGGCGGGCGTTCCTTCGGGACCGCCCGCCCTTTTTTCTTGGCCGGAACCCGGCGCGCAGGATCGTGCGTTCATCGGTCCGGAACGCGCCGTTCCGATGCGGGGCAGTCGCCGGTTCGTGCCGCCCCCCTCTTGCGAGCGGCCGGCACCTTGCCGTATTTATCGCGTTGTGAGGTCAATGAGCGACGGCATGAGGATCAGGGCGAGCGACGGCGATCGCATCGACGACGGCGACACCGGTCTCGGCGTCGCCACCAAGACACGTACCCGCACCAAGACCCCATCGCCCTACAAGGTGCTGATGCTCAACGACGACTACACGCCGATGGAGTTCGTCGTCCACGTCCTGCAGAGCTTCTTCAAGATGGGGATCGAGGACGCGACCCGGGTCATGCTCCACGTCCACCAGCGCGGCGTCGGCGTCTGCGGCATCTTCCCTTATGAGGTGGCCGAGACCAAGGTTTCCCAGGTGATCGACTTCGCCCGCGCCAACCAGCACCCGCTGCAGTGCACGCTGGAGAAGGCGTAGTTTCCTTTTTTAGCCCTCCTCTTCAGGGGACCTTACATACTTAAGCCCCTCCCCTTTAGGGGAGGGGTAAGGGGTGGGGTGCGGACTCAGCGGCCGCCCACTCATCATCATTATCACTCGAACGCCGACCCCACCCCCCAAAACCCACCCCAAAAGGGGCGGGGCTGCCCACCCCGCCCCTCACCGCGGCGCCGGCAGCCAGCCCGTCTCGATCTCGGTGCGATCGACGTAATTGGCCTGCTCGCCGAGCCGCGCCTCGTCGAGCAGGCGGATGTGGCTGCCGTTGCGCTCGATGATGCCGTCCTCGACCAGACCGCGCATCATCCGGTTGACGTGGACCGAGGTCAGGCCCGTGGCGTCGCCGATATCCTCCTGGGTCAGCGGCACGGTGATCGCATTGCCGTTGCTGAGCCCGAGCCGGCGCATCCGCGCGAACAGCTCGCAGATCAGAAGGCCGACCCGGGCGCGGGCCGAGGTACGGCCGATCGACGCAAGGCGGTCGGCCAGAGCGGTGCGCTCCGCCGTGGCGAGGCCGAGGATCAGCGCGCCGAGGCGGGGATGGTCGGTGATCAGGGCGGCGAACCGCTCGCGCGTGAACGGGCAGAGCGAGACGTCGGTGACCGCGGTGATCGTCTCCGGCGAATCGGCGAAGGCGAGCAGCGGCATGCCGAGGATGTCGCCATGGAAGATGAAGCGCATGATCTGGCGGCTGCCATTGCCGAGCACCGTGCTGGAATGGAGCCAGCCCGAGCGGACGATGAACATCTCGCGCGGCCGCTCATTCTCGCCGATGATCACCGAGCCGCGGCGATAGTCGCGGGCCTGGTCCTCCAGCGAGTCGAGCGCCTCCTGCTCCGCTGGCGACAGCCGCACATAATGGCTGAGGCGCTCAGCTAGACAGGATCCCCCCAACGCACTTTCCCCCCCGGGCACGCAACGTAATGCCTTCATTGCTGACCTTAGGGCTGAATTTCGGTTCGTTCTCTAATCGAAATCAATCGGATGAAGTTCCAACAGATTTTTGACAGGAGCGGCATTTCCGCCGGCAGGAGGTCGCTCCTCGCCTGAGCCGTCGATTGTTTCGAACCCGATTCGCGATTCTTGGTTCCCACATTTTCGTACCAGTTCTAAGAGCCGGCGATGGACAGGATCGTCATCCAGGGCGGCCGGAAGCTCGAAGGCCGCGTTCCGATTTCCGGCGCGAAGAATGCCGCGCTCACCTTGATGCCGTGCGCCTTGCTCACGGACGAGCCGCTGACCTTGCGCAACCTGCCGCGGCTCGCCGACGTCGACAGCTTCGGCCATTTGCTCAACCAGCTCGGCGTCTCGACCACGGTCGAGGGCGCGCGGCCCGGCGAGTTCGGCCGGGTCATGACCTTTCGCGCCTCGACCATCGCCGCGACGGTCGCGCCCTATGACATCGTCCGCAAGATGCGCGCCTCGATCCTGGTGCTGGGCCCCTTGCTCGCCCGCGCCGGCGAGGCGACCGTCTCGCTGCCCGGCGGCTGCGCGATCGGCAACCGGCCGATCGACCTCCATCTGAAAGCGCTGCAGGCGCTCGGCGCCGAGATCGAGCTCGCCGCCGGCTATGTGAAGGCGACCGCCCCCAAGGGGGGCCTTACCGGCGGCACGATCAGCTTCCCGATCGTCTCGGTCGGAGCGACCGAGAATGCACTGATGGCCGCGGTGCTCGCCAAGGGCACGACCGTGATCGAGAATGCCGCGCGCGAGCCGGAGATCACCGATCTCGCCCAGTGCCTGATCGCGATGGG
>JAYRLF010000305.1:0-5382 GCA_041905385.1 Allosphingosinicella sp. | reverse complement strand
GTCGTTGGGAGGCCGGGTGGGGGAGCGGGCCGGTGCAGCGCCCGCCCCAAAAACAGTGATGGGGGCTGACGTTGCCGCCAGCCCCCACTGTCCCGGTCGCGGTTTGTCCAGGCCTGGGAGGCGAGGCAGCCCGCGATGGGCGGTTTCGAAACCAGTTCCGAGCCGGGGGCTCTTTGCTGATCCCCGGAGTCCGTCCGATGCCCGAAGGCACAGGAAGGGTTCCCCGCTGGCTCCCCGCCAGGGCCGAAGCCCTGGTGGTTCGCCGCTTGGCGGTTCGGAACCGAAGCTCCTCTTCCTGCTCTGGTTCCGCGAGACCGAAGCCTCGCTTTCCCTCGGCAGGCTCCAGATGCCGAAGCATCCGGATCCGCCTGGCAGACCATGGACCGAGATCCTGGGTCCTGCCGGTTTCGCAGCTCCCGAACCCGAAGGTCCGGTCCTGCCCGACCTGTCCGGAGCCGAAGCTCCATCCTTGCCGGTGGCGGCGCGCGAACCGAAGTCCCGCTTTCCGCCGGGCTGGTCCTGGACCCGAAGGTCCGGTGTCCGGCCTGGTTCGGTTCCTTCCGAGCCCGAAGGCTCATCCGGTTCCGAGTGGGCGCTTCACGAAGCCTGCCGCTTTCGCATCCGCTAAAGGGCAAGCCCGCAGCTTCCGCCTGGCGGCGGCTTCGTCAGCCGCCCTGCCTTCGTCCACTCGCCTCGTCGTCTGGTGGGACAAGGAGGTCCGTTCGCTCTGGCTGTGGCTGGGAAGGCTTTCCCCCGTTGCCGGAAGATCGTCTCGGCCACGGGTTGAAGCTGTCATGGAATCCGAGTCGCACCAAGCGGATTCTGAGCGTTTCCGGCTGTGGATAACGAGGATAACGGGCATAACTGAAACGGTCGTGAAATGTTCGGTCGGCACAACCTGATTGCCGCGAATCGGCCCGGGCGGCGCGAATCGATCGCGCACCGCGCGGCTTGCGGCGCGCGCGTGTGCCGCATAAAGGGGGCGCCATTCACCGCACCAAGCGGGCCGTTCGGCTGCGCATCTTCGGAGGTTCTACAGGGGCAATGGACAATCGGTTCAACACGATTGCGGGATGGGTGCTGGGTGCCGGCATCGTCCTGCTCGGCGCGACCCTGTTCACGGGCGAGCTGTTCCATGCCGAGCGTCCGGAGACGATGGGCTATCCGATCGAGGGCGTCGAGGCCGAGCCTGGCGAGGCCGGCGAGGCGCAGCAGCCGATCGCTTTCTATTTGCAGACTGCGGACGCCGCGCGCGGCGAGGCCGAGTTCCGCCGCTGCGCGACCTGCCACACGATCAACCAGGGCGGCGCCAACGGCTTGGGCCCGAATCTCTATGGGGTGATGGGCTCGGCGATCGGCTCGCACCGGCCGGACTTCAATTATTCGGAAGCGCTCAAGGGCCATGGCGGCAATTGGGACTGGGACAATATGAGCGCCTGGATCGCCTCGCCGCGGACCTTCGCGCCCGGCACCCGCATGACCTTCGCCGGCATTTCCGATCCGCAGGCGCGCGCGAACCTGCTCGCTTATCTCAACGCCCAGGGCAGCAACCTGCCGCTTCCGCCGCCGCCGGCCGCGGCGCCGGCCGGCAACGAGGCCGCGCCGGAGGGCAATGAGGCTGCCGGCAACGAATCGGCCGGCAATGCGGCGGCCAACGCTGCCGAGCCGCAGGCGCGCAGCGAAGGCGCCACCAAGGGCCCGGCCGCGCCAGATACGTCCGGCCGCGCCGCCCAGGAACGCGCCCACTAATATCGCCAGATCGCTGATGGCCTGACCCGCGGCGCCGCGCGCCGCGGGTGTCGGCGCGCGTTCAATCACTCGCTTGCGTCCTTGGAAGAAAGCGCCGGCGCGGCTGGCTGCTGCCGCGCCCTAGAGAGTCCCTGGAAGAAAGCGCCGGCGCGGCTGGCTGCTGCCGCGCCGGCGCGATGGACGAGCAAATGGGGAGAGTCGCCCATCGAGAGCGGCCCACCCGTATCTTGCGAGCCGTTCGCAAAGTGAATTGACACTATTGCGAATGAATTGCAATAGCGAATCGCGACCGGAACAAACGGCGCGAGAAAAGGGGAATTTTGTGAGCTATTCGAGCGGGCGCGCGGCGCCTCTGTTTCTGGCGCTGAGCTGCGTCGGCTTCATCTCTTCGCCGGCGCTGGCCGAGGACGGCCAGAGCGACGTCCAGCAGCGCGACGATCGCGACATCATCGTCACCGGTGAGGCGATCCAGGAGCTCGAATCACCCAAGGCGACGAGCGACCTGCTCGATACGCCGCAGACCGTGACGGTCATTTCCGACCAGACGATCCGGCGCCAGAATCTGCTGACCCTGCGCGATGCGCTGGCAACCCTGCCCGGCATCACCTTCGGTGCCGGCGAAGGCGGCGGCGGCTATGGCGATTCGATCAACTTGCGCGGCTATTCCGCCAATAACGACATCACCATCGATGGCGTGCGCGACAGTGCGCAATATACGCGGAGCGATCCGTTCAACCTCCAGCAGATCGAGGTCTATAACGGCGCCAATTCGGTCTTCAACGGATCCGGCGCGGTCGGCGGCACGATCAACCTCGTCTCCAAGGTCCCGCAAGCCGACGATTTGACCATCCTGTCGGGCGCGGTCGGCACCGACGACTATTTCCGCGGCACGATCGACACCAATCGTCGAATCAGCGATCTCGTCGCGATCCGGCTCAACGCCATGTACCATCGCAACGATGTCCCGGGCCGCGACTTCGAGACGTTCGAGCGCTGGGGCGTCGCTCCGTCGATCACCTTCGGCGTCGGCAGCGACACGAGCCTGACCATCGCCTTGCTCCACCAGCGCGACGACAACACGCCGATCTACGGTGTTCCCTATTTCGCCAACCAGCTCAACGACGGGCCTCTGCCCGAGGCCGACGCGAGCGACTATTTCGGCTATCGCAACCTCGACGAGCAGGAGATCACTGTCGACCGGGTTACGGCGACCTTCCGCCACGAGTTCAGCGACGCCATCTCCTTGCGTAATCTCACCCGCTGGCAGGGCGTCGACCAATATAGTCAGACCAGCGCCCCCCAGGGAACCTTCTGCCTCGCCTCGACCGGCCGCCAGCCGGTGCCCTCGACCGCTACCGGAACCGTCGGCGCGGCCTGTCCGACCGGCCTCAATCCGGGCTTCTGGCAGCCGTCAGGCCCGCGCGGCCTGGTCCGCGACCAGCAGAATCGCCTGATTCACAATCAGACCGATGTGCGCATCGTCACCGGAGAGGCCGGGCGCCTGCGCAATACGCTCGTCGTCGGCGCCTCCTTCAGCTGGGAGGATTACCGGATCGAGAGCGCTTCGCTGCCGCGCAATGCCAATGGGGCCGCCGTGACCTTGCCGATCGAGAGCATCTCCAATCCGTCGGGCATCTATGTGGGGCCGATCAACTATACCGTCACCGGGCGTTCGCGGGCCGACGTCTCGAACCGCGCCATCTATGCTTTCGACACGCTCGAGATTGGCACCATGTTCGAGCTTAACGGCGGTGTTCGACTCGAGCGCAACGAGGCCGAGTTCCAGATCCTGCCGCTGGCCTTCTATCCGCCCGGCACGGCGGTGCCGGGCGCAGCCGAGCTGGCGCCTCAGCGCAGCGAGGAGACGCTCTTTTCCTATCGACTCGGCGCGGTGTTCAAGCCGATGGCGAACGTCAGCCTCTATGCTGCCTTCGGCAACGCGCGCACGCCATCGTCGGCCACGGTCCGGGCGGGCTGCACGTCGGGATCGGGCGCGACCTTCGTCAATTTCTGCGATGTCGCCCCGGAGACGGCGCGGACCTATGAGATTGGCGTCAAGGCGGATCTGCTCGACCGGCGGCTGCAGGCCACCGCCGCCCTGTTCCGCAACGAGCGCAGCAACTTCCGCGTGCCGTCGAACGAGCCGGGCGTTCCCGACCCGCAGGTGCTCGACGGCCGCTCGCGGGTCGACGGGCTGGCGCTCGGCCTCAGCGGTGCGCTGACTCCGGCGTGGACGATCTTCGCCAATTACACCTATCTCAACGGAACTGTCCGCCAGAGCGTGTCCGACTTCTGCCTCAACACGCCCGGCGCCACCGGCTGCGGCAACAGCGCCGCCATTCCCGATCCGCAGCGTGGCGACCGCCTTATCCAGACGCCGCGTCATTCCGGCAGCCTGTTCACCACCTATCGTCTGCCTTTCGGTCTCGAGATTGGCTATGGCCTTACCTATCAGGGCCGCTTCGCCACCCATCAGCGCAACTTGTTGCAGCGGACGCAATATTTTGCGCAGGATTTCCTGATCCACCGCTTCTTCATGTCCTATCCGATCACCGAAGGGCTGACCGCGCAGCTGAACGTCCAGAATTTCACCGACGAGCTCTATTTCACGAGCGTTCGCAACAATGTGAACGCGACCACCGGCGCGGTCACCGGCGGCTGGGCGGCCCCGGGTGACGGGCGCTCCGCGGTGCTCAGCCTGTTCTACAGTTTCTGAGCGATGCGCAAAAAAGTGGAGACCGGTTTTTTGCGACCTGCATCGCGACAACAAATAGCCCTAGGGGGCGGGGGCGAGCGACTCGCCCCTGTCCACTAAGCAGGGTAGGCCGGGTCCATGATGCTTGCCGTCCCCGATCTGCTCGACAAGGCCGAGGTGGCGCGCGTCCGCGCGATCATCGACGCCGCCGAGTGGATCGACGGCAACGCCACGTCCGGTCATCAATCGCGGCTGGCCAAGAACAATATGCAGCTGCCCGAGGATGGACCGGCGGCGAAGGAGGCGGGCCGGATCGTGCTCGAGGCGCTCGGCCGCTCGCCCCTGTTCATCGCGGCCGCGCTGCCGCTCAAGATCTTCCCGCCTTTGTTCAACCGCTACCAGGGCGGAGAATCGTTCGGCACCCATGTCGACAATGCCGTCCGGATCCACCGCGGCACCGACTTTCGGGTCCGCAGCGACCTGTCGGCGACGCTCTTCCTCGAGGAGCCCGACGCTTATGACGGCGGCGAGCTGGTGGTGGAGGACAGTCTCGGCGTTCACGCCACCAGGCTTCCGGCCGGCCATCTGCTCCTCTATCCGGCATCGAGCCTGCACAAGGTCGAGCCGGTCACGCGCGGCGTCCGCACCGCGAGCTTCTTCTGGATTCAGTCGATGGTCCGCGACGATGGCGCGCGCACGATCCTGTTCGATCTCGACCGGTCGATCCAGGCGATCGCCGCCGATCGCGGCCATGGCGACGGAGAAATCATCCGGCTGACGGGCGTCTATCACAATCTGCTCCGCCGCTGGGCGGACGCATGAGACGATAAGGGAGTAGGGCGTGGCGCAATCGACGGTGCTGAAGCTTCGCGGCTATTGGTTCCAGGTCCACAAGTGGATCGGCATCCTGCTCGCGATCCTGATCATTCCGATCTCGC
>JAYRLF010000304.1:0-5390 GCA_041905385.1 Allosphingosinicella sp. | reverse complement strand
CAAGGCATTGGTCCAATGCCAGAGCCGGGCGGAGAGGGCGTGGCGCTTGACGTCGCGCGGAAGCGCCTCGGCGTCGGCCGCGCCTCGATCCGTTATCGTCTCGGCGTCCATCTTTTCCGTCTAGCGCTCCGGCGCGCCGCTGTAACTGCCGGCGTGCGCGCCCGCACCGACTAGGCGCCCCGGATCGGTATCGGCCAATGCCCATTGGTTATCGTCGCTCTGGCGCCGCGCGGCGAGGGCCGCGTCGAGCGCGGCCGTCGCTCGATCGTCTTGCCGCCCGGGCCGCGGCCGGACCCCGAGTCTGAGCAGTCTGGCCCCGTACTTCACGCGGCGCCGCAGGCCGAGGTTGCAGCGGCCGGCCTCGGCAATCTGTTGCCGAAAAGCCACGGAATCACTTCATCGTAAATTTTTTCGTAACCATGCGACATGTTTCGGAACCTTGCGAGACTAGGCCGAGTGGGGAAGGATTGAGCACCGATCCGTCGGGGCCGTCAGACCGGGGAAGCGTAACATTCCTCATGCTGTCGGCAGCAACCCACGGGGCTTTTGGCCAAGCCCAGGTGCGAGATCCTGATCTCCTTGTCGGAGCCGACTATCAGAGGGGAATTGAGATGGAAAAGAAGATCGAAACGGCGGCCGAGCTCGTCGAACTGACCGAGGAAGAAGTTCGGGCCGTCGCGGGTGGCGGACCGGAGACCGAAGCCTCGACCGGGGTGAAGGGCTACAACTGATCCGCACGATAGAGAAAAGGGGGGCGGCGTGCCGCCCCCCTTTTTTTGTCCAGCCTCGCCAATCCACTGCCTGCGCTCTATAGCTCCGAGGGGGAGGGGCGGTGCAGCTTTTCAGGCGCGAGGCAATGCGGGGCCAGGACCGGCTTCACGGCGAGGTGGTCCTCGTCGCGCCCGTTTCCTGGCAGCTCCTCGGGGCCTTTCTGCTGCTGGTGGTCCTTGCCGCCGGCATTTTTCTTGCCTCCGCCACTTACGGTAAGGTCACCACGCTACGCGGCGAGGTGACCGGCAACAAAGGCGTGGTGCGTGCGCTCGCGCCGCGCGACGGCAGGGTCGTTGCGGTGCTCGTCGAAGAAGGGCAGCGGGTCCGCGCCGGCGCGCCGCTGGTGCGAATTTCCGTCTCGACGAGCGACGGCGCGGCCTCGCTCCAGGAGCGTCGCGCCGCCGCCATCACCCGGCAGGATGCATTGCTGAGGCAGCTCGCACCGGACATTGCCCAGTCCTTGGCGGGCCGGATCAGCGGCTTGCGCGCCCAGATCGGCGGCGATCGCAGCGAGATGGCCAGCATCACCGCGCAGATCGGCGAGCAACGCGAGCTGGTGCGGACCGCGGCTGACGATCTCGCGCGCGCACGCCTCGTCGCCGCCCGTGGCTTCGTGTCGGCACGGGACGTGCTCGATCGTGAAGAGCAGCTCGCGACGCGCCGTCAGGGCCTTTCGCGCCTCGAGCAGGAGCTGTCCGTACGGCGGACCCGGATTGCCGTTGCCGAAACCGAGCTCGCGCGTGCCCAGGCAGAATACGACCTCCAGATCGCGAACGTGGCGCGCGCGCGCGCGGAACTGTCGGGAATCGCGGCGGCGGACGAGAATACGGGCGCCATCGTCGTGACTGCCGCGCAATCCGGCACCGTCACCGGTATCGTCGTCCATCCGGGCGATGCCGTCGCGGGCTCGAGCCACGTTCTTTCGATCATTCCGGATGGCACCCGCCTTGAGGCCAGGATCCAGGTGCCGGCCGAAGCGGCGGGGCTCATCCAGGCGGGCCAGCGCGTGCGCATTGCGGTGGATGCCTTTCCCTACCAGACCTACGGTACGGTCGATGCCCGGGTCGGATCGATCTCCATGGCGACCGTGCCGGTTGCCGACCAGGACGGCTCGACCCGGCAGGCCTTCCTGGTGCGCGCGCCACTCGAGTCGGAAGCGGTGCAGGCATTCGGGCAGTCGCTGCCGCTTCGTCCTGGCATGACGGTGACGGCGCGAGTCACGACCCGGTCGCGGAGCTTGGTAGAGTGGCTGTTCGAACCGTTTTTCGCGGTTCAGCGGCGATGAACGCGCTCAGCGGAATCGACACGAGCATCTTTGCGCGCAGGCGGATCAAGCACGTTCGCCAATCCGAGGCGGCCGAATGCGGCCTTGCGGCACTGACGATGGTCGCGAATTGGTGGGGGCACGACCTCGACCTCGCGGCGATACGGCAGCGCTTCGGCGTGTCGTCACGGGGCATGGGCCTGCGTGAGCTCATGCAGGCCGCCGACGAGATCGGCTTCGCGCCGCGGCCGCTCAAGGTCGGGCTCGATGCGCTTCGCGACGTCCAGCTCCCTGCGATCCTGCACTGGGACATGAACCATTTCGTCGTCCTCGAGCGGATCTCGAGAGGCAAGGCCTATATCCTCGATCCCGGCATCGACGGCCGCTGGCACGACTGGGACTCACTCTCCAGGCATTTCACGGGCGTCGCGCTCGAGCTTCGCCCCTCCAGGGATTTCGAGCCGCAGCAGGAACGGCGTCGACTGAGGCTGCCGCAATTGTGGAGCGGCGCCATCGGCGTCCGTCGGTCGATCGCGCAGGCCGCACTGCTGAGTCTGGTGCTCCAGGCGCACGTGCTTGCGTCGCCCTATCTGTTGCAACTTGCCGTCGACGACGCGCTTCCGGCGCTCGACGCCGATTTCATGACGGTGCTGGCGATCGGCTTCGCATTGTTCGCGCTCGTCAATGCGGGCGCGACCCTGCTCCGGTCTTTCGTCCTGCTCGCATCCGGAACGGCGCTTTCCTTCGGAATTGCTTCCAACGTGGCGCGGCGGCTGCTGCGCCTCCCGGTGGAATGGTTCGAAAAGCGCAGCATCGGCGACATCCTGTCCCGCTTCCAGTCGGTCGTCCCGATCCAGCGGCTGCTGACAGAAAGCGCGGCGGCAGCGATCATCGATGGCCTGCTGACCGTGCTCACCCTGGCGCTGATGATTGCCTATTCGCCGCTGATGGCGCTGATCCCGGTCACCGCCTTGCTGATCTATGGCGGCTTTCGCTGGCTGACCCTGTCGCCGCAGGCCGCGAGCAATCGGCGATGATCGAGGCGCTGCGCGGAATCGTGACGCTTCGCCTTGCGGGCAGCGAGACGATCCGTCACGCCGTCTGGCAGAATCGCTTGTCCGAAGCGCTGAGCTCGAGCTTCGCGCACGAACGGATCCGCGCGCATCAGAATGCGGTCGCGGTCCTCGTCGGAGCGCTCGAGATCGTCGCGCTCGTCTGGCTCGGAATCCAGTACGCGATCGCCGGTGGCTTCACGGTCGGAATGCTGTTTGCGTTCCTGGCTTACCGGTTGCAATTCGCGACCGCGACCCGCTCTCTGATCGACAATCTGATCGAATTCCGAATGCTCTCGCTGCATCTCGAGCGGCTCGGCGATATCGCCCTCACCCAAGAGGATGCCGGCTTCGGCGAGCCCTCGGCTCAGCCGTCCCCCTTCAAGGGCGAGGTGGAGCTCCGCGACGTCCATTTCGCCTACAGCCGGCACGACCCGCCGGTGTTGAACGGCGTCGACCTCCGCGTGGCCGCGGGCGAGCATATCGCGATCACCGGCCCCTCGGGCGGCGGCAAGACCACGATCGTCAAGATTCTGCTCGGATTGCTCGAGCCGACGACCGGCGAGGTCCGTCTCGATGGTATTCCGCTGACCCGATACGGCCGCCGTGCCTATCGCAACCACGTCGCCGCCGTTCTCCAGGATGACGTCCTCTTCGCCGGCACGATCGCCGACAATGTCGCGGCGTTCGAACCGCTCGATCAGGAACGGCTTCAGGAAGCGCTCGAGGCCGCCTGTATCGCCGACGACATTGCCCAGATGCCGATGCGCCACCTGACACTGGTCGGCGACATGGGCTCGACCCTTTCCGGAGGTCAGCGGCAACGCATTTTGCTTGCGCGCGCTCTTTATCGGCGGCCGACCCTGCTGGTGATGGACGAAGGCACGGCCCATCTCGACACGGAGCACGAACGCCAGGTCAATGCCGCGATCTCCGCGATGGGCATCACCCGCATCATCGTCGCGCATCGACGGGAGACGGTTGCCGCGGCGGATCGCGTTGTCGTCATCGCGGCCGGCCGCGCCTCTGACCAGGCCTAGCTGCCCTCATCCTTAATCAAAAATAAATGACATCGTCATAAGGCGAGGTGAAGCTCAGTCCGGCTTCACGATGCGTGCCGATCCCGTTCGGGGACGAGCGGAGCCTCGGCGGGAGGGGCGAGTGCTGGTTTGGATTGCAGATCTGCTGACGCGGCGCGCCTATTGGATCGCGATGCTCGCGGCTTGCGCTGTCGGCTTCGCGTCGGTGCTGACCGGCTGGTCGGTTTCGCTCGAGAACGCGCTTGATCAACGGGTCAGCGGGTTCACACAAAAGGCGGTCTCCGGCGAAATTATCGTTGTCCAGATCGACGCCAAGAGCCTGGCGGAGGTTCAGGCATGGCCCTGGCCTCGCAGCATTCACGGGCGCCTGGTCGATCGGCTGCGAGAGGCGGGGGCCCGCCGGATCGTATTCGATGTCGACTTCACCTCCCCGGCCAGCGATCCGGCGCAGGATCGTGCATTCGGCGCGGCCATTGCGCGCGCCAATGGCCGCGTCGTGCTCCCGGCGGTCCTGGAGAATTCCAGCGGCGAATTCGGCGAGCGGGTCGAGGCGCTGCCGGCGCCGGCGCTCAGGACCCACGCACAGATCGCATCGATCTGGACTCGGCTCGACGACGATTTGATCGCGCGCCACCTGCCCTACAGCGTCGGAATCGCCGGCGCCCAGCGCCCGTCGCTGGCGGCCTTCCTCGCCGACGCACCGACCGATCGGGCCGACCTCTTTCCGATCGACTGGTCCTTCGACAGGTCGAGCTTTCCCACGATCAGCTATTCGGACGTCCTGAACGGCCGCTTCTCTCGGGACTTCTTCCGCAATCGGAACGTGCTCATCGGCGCCACCGCGACGACCTTCGGCGACCGGTTCACGGTGCCGGTCCATGGACGCATTCCGGGCGTGTTCATCCAGGCAACGGGCGCGGAAACGCTGCGCCTGGGGGCGCCGCGGCCGATCGGTCCGGCGCCCGTCGCGATTATCGTCTGGATCGCGGTCGGGATCGCCCTCCTGTACCGCAAGAACCGTCCCCGCCTGATCGCAACGGCGGCGGTGGGAGCGGGCGTGCTGATCGTTCCGGCGTTGATCGAAAGGCTCACGCCGCTGGTCATCGATACCGCTCCGGCGGTCATGGTCTTCTTCGCCGCCGCCCTTGTCGCGGCCGCCGCCAGTGCGGCTGCCGCCTTCACGACAAGGCTGACGAGGGATTCTGGCACGCTCCTTCCGAATCTGACCGCGATGACGCTCGTCACGCCGCGGGCAGCGACGAC
>JAYRLF010000303.1:0-5399 GCA_041905385.1 Allosphingosinicella sp. | reverse complement strand
GGAATGGAACGGGGCTTGGCGCGATACGCATTTAGAGATGCCTTGCCGGATCGCGTTGCTCGGCGGTTGACCAAAAGCACTCCAACTGAGATTTACGAGGCGATACTCGAGAGCAATTTCAAGAAGATGAGAGAATTCCTTTTGGATGGGGTACTTGTCCGAAATCGCATTCTCTGTCAGAAGTCGCTGGAAGCGATTCTGTCAGAGGATTATCATGAGATTCCCGTAGCTCCAACAGCAATATTTGGGTTCTTCAATTGGGAGGCATGGGCTCGCAACTGGCAGTAAGATTAACCACGGAGAATTTTCGACGAATCGTGCATCAAGTAGGCCGAACTGAATATTGATGCGGGCCAGTCCGGCCTGTTGTCTGCTATATGTTGTTGTGGCTATTACAGCCAAAACAAAAGGAGAGTGAACATGAAGGAGAAGAAAGTAATCCGTACTTTGGGCAAGGTCTCCAAGAAGACTAAAGCTGGCGGAAGCGTGATCTATTGGGATCGCTACATTTACTCTCCCGACTGGCATTAAGCTACAAAATAGATCATATTGGTTCGCGCCTGGCGAGTAATCGCCGGGCGCGAATATCACGCCGCTGTCACGCGCGATTTTCCAGTTTTCTCGGCGGGAGCAAGCTTGAGCGCCCCGTCGCCTTCGTCCACCTTCACCGTCGCGCCGTCGCGCAATTCGCCGCGCAGGATCGCGTCGGCGAGCGGGTCCTGCAGATATTTCTGCACCGCGCGCTTCAGCGGGCGCGCGCCATAGACCGGGTCATAGCCGACCCGGCCGAGCCAGGCGCGGGCGCCTTCGGTCAGGTCGAGCGTGATCTTGCGGTCCTTGAGCAGCGCCTGGACGCGCGCGACCTGGATGTCGACGATCGGCGCCATATGCTCGGCGGCGAGCCGGTGGAACAGGATGATCTCGTCGAGCCGGTTGAGGAATTCCGGCCGGAAATGGGCGCGGACGACCTCCATCACCTGCGGCTCGACATCGTCGACGCTCTGGCCGTCGGCAAGCCCGGTCAGGAAATGGCTGCCGAGGTTCGAGGTCAGGATGATGAGCGTGTTGGTGAAGTCGACGGTGCGGCCCTGGCCGTCGGTCAGTCGGCCGTCGTCGAACACCTGGAGCAGGATGTTGAAGACGTCGCCATGCGCCTTCTCGACCTCGTCGAACAGGATGACCTGATAGGGCCGCCGGCGGACCGCTTCGGTCAGCACGCCGCCCTCCTCATAGCCGACATAGCCCGGCGGCGCGCCGATCAGGCGGGCGACGCTGTGCTTTTCCATGAATTCGGACATGTCGATCCGGACCATGGCGTGCGGATCGTCGAACAGGAATTCGGCGAGCGCCTTGGTGAGCTCGGTCTTGCCGACGCCGGTCGGGCCGAGGAACAGGAATGAGCCCATCGGCCGGTTCGGATCCTGCAGGCCGGCGCGGGCGCGGCGGATCGCGCGGCTGACCGCGTCGACCGCCTCCTGCTGGCCGATCACGCGGCGTCCGAGCAATTCTTCCATCTGCAGCAATTTCTCGCGCTCGCCCTCGAGCATCTTGTCGACCGGAATGCCGGTCCAGCGCGAGACGACGGCGGCGATGTCCTCCGAGGTGACTTCCTCGCGCAGCATGGCCGCGCCGCTGGCGGCCTGCGCTTCCTCGAGCTGCTTCTCGAGCTGCGGGATGGTGCCGTAGGAGAGCTCGCCCGCCTTGGCGAGGTCGCCGGCCCGCTGCGCCTGGTCGAGCTGGAGCCGGGCCGCGTCGAGCTGCTCCTTGATCTTGGCCTCGGCGTGGATCTTCTCCTTCTCCGCCTGCCAGCGCTGGGTGAGCTCGGCCGATTGCTGCTCGAGATTGGCGAGCTCGGCCTCGAGCGCCGCCAGCCGGTCCTTCGAGGCCGCGTCCTTCTCCTTCTTCAGCGCCTCGCGCTCGATCTTGAGCTGGATGATGCGGCGGTCGAGCGTCTCGACCTCCTCGGGCTTGGATTCGACCTCCATCCGGATGCGCGAGGCCGCCTCGTCCATCAGGTCGATCGCCTTGTCGGGCAGGAAGCGGTCCGTGATGTAGCGGTTCGACAGGGTCGCCGCCGAGACGATCGATGCATCGGTGATGCGCACGCCATGGTGCAGCTCATATTTTTCCTTGAGGCCGCGCAGGATCGAGATCGTGTCCTCGACCGTCGGCTCGCCGACGAAGACCGGCTGGAAGCGCCGCTGCAGCGCCGGATCCTTCTCGACATGCTTTTGATATTCGTCGAGCGTGGTCGCGCCGATGCAGTGAAGCTCGCCGCGCGCCAGCGCCGGCTTGAGCAGGTTGGACGCGTCCATCGCGCCTTCGCCTTTGCCGGCGCCGATCAAGGTGTGCATCTCGTCGATGAACAGGATGACGTCGCCCTCGGCCTGCTTGACCTCGTCGAGCACGCCCTTCAGCCGCTCCTCGAACTCGCCGCGATATTTGGCGCCGGCGATCAGCGCGCCCATGTCGAGCGACATCAGCCGCCGCCCCTTGAGGCTGTCGGGCACGTCGCCATTGGCGATCCGCAGCGCGAGGCCTTCGGCGATGGCGGTCTTGCCGACGCCCGGCTCGCCGATCAGCACCGGGTTGTTCTTGGTGCGCCGCGCCAGGATCTGGATGGTTCGGCGGATTTCCTCGTCGCGGCCGATCACCGGATCGAGCTTGCCCTCGCGCGCCGCCTCGGTGAGGTCGCGGGCGAATTTCTTGAGCGCGTCGTAGCGGTCCTCGGCACTCTGCGTATCGGCGGTGCGGCCGCCGCGCAGCTGGTTGATCGCGCTGTTGAGCGTGTCCGGCTTGAGGCCGGCGTCGGCGAGCGCCTTGCCGACATCGCCCTGGGCCATGGTGAGGGCAAGCAGCAGCCGCTCGACCGTGACATAGGAATCGCCGGCCTTCTGGGCGATCTGCTCGGCCTGGTCGAGGATCCGGATCGAGTCCCCGTCGAGCGGCGGGGTCTGGCTGGCGCCGCTGCCCGACACCGCCGGGATCTTGGCGAGGAGCTCGTCCGTCTCGCGGCGCGCCGCTTCGGCGCTGGCGCCGGCGCGCTCGATCAGGCCGGCCGCCATGCCCTGTTCGTCCTCGAGCAGGGCCTTGAGGATGTGGGCGGGCGTGATCCGCTGATGGTTCATGCGGATCGCGACGGTCTGGGCCGATTGCAGGAAGCCACGCGCGCGGTCGGTGAATTTCTCGAGGTTCATGATTCGCTTGCGCCCCTTTGACGTTCAGCACCCATTTAGTGTTGCCGAACTGCCACACAAGGGCTCGGGAAAAGCTGTTTTCCGTCCGACTCTTACGGGTGGGAATATTGCTTTGCACCGGCGCGGCGCTAGGGTCCGCGCATACCGTGAGATGGGGAATTCTATGCGCAAATTGCTGACCGCCCTGGCGCTCGCCGCCGGCCTTTCGCTGACCGCGGGATCCGCGCCTGCCATCGGCCAATCCTCGGCGACGCGAACGGCGCAACCGGCGAGCCCGCAGCAGCTGCTGGCGCAGGTCAACATCCCCTATGAGACCTTCACTTTGGCCAATGGCCTGCGCGTCGTCGTCCATGAGGACCGCAAGGCGCCGGTGGTCGCGGTCAGCATCTGGTACAATGTCGGCTCGAAGGACGAGCCGGCCGGCCGCACCGGCTTCGCTCACTTGTTCGAGCATCTCATGTTCAATGGCTCGGAGAACGCGCCGGGCGAATATTTCGAATATACCCGCGCGATGGGGGCGACCGACCTCAACGGCACCACCTGGTTCGACCGCACCAATTATTTCCAGACCGTGCCGCGTCCGGCTCTCGAGCGCGCCTTGTTCCTCGAGAGCGACCGGATGGGCCATCTGCTCGGCGCGGTGACGCAGGAGAATCTCACCAACCAGATCGGCGTCGTCCAGAACGAGAAACGGCAGGGCGACAACCAGCCCTTCGGCCTGGTCGAATATGCCCAGCTCGAGACTCTATTCCCCGAGGGCCATCCTTACCGGCACTCGACGATCGGCTCGATGGCCGACCTCTCCGCCGCGACGCTCGACACGGTACGCGAATGGTTCCGCGACAATTACGGGCCCAACAATGCGGTGCTGGTCCTGGCCGGCGACATCAATGCCGCCGAGGCCCGGCCGCTGGTCGAGCGCTATTTCGGCGACATCGCCCGCGGACCCGTGAACACGCCGGCCCAGGCCGACGTGCCGACTTTGCCCCGCCGCGTCGACCGGACGATGCATGATCGGGTCGCCAACACCCGTCTCTATCGCTGGTGGGTCGTCCCGGGCCTGACCGATCCGCAGGTCGTGCCGCTCTCGGTCGGCGCGACCGTGCTCGGCGGCCTCGCCAGCTCGCGGCTCGACAATATCCTGGTTCGCCAGGAGCAGACCGCGGTCGCCGTCACCGCCCAGGTGCAGGATTTCCATCGAATCAGCTTCTTCGAGGTCACGGTCGACGTGAAGCCGGGCCAGGATGTCGACGCCGTGTCGCGTCGCCTCGACGAGATCATCGCCGATTTCGTCCGCACCGGCCCGACCGAGGACGAGGTCCGCCGCACCGTGATGCGGACCCTGTCGGGACGGATCCAGGGCCTCGAGCAGGTCGGCGGCTTCGGCGGCAAGGCGGTCGCCTTGGCCGAGGGCATGCTCTACGCCGACGACCCGAATTTCGTCCGTCGCCGTCTCGACATGCTGGCGCAGACGACGCCGGAGCAGGTTCGGGCATCGCTGCAGCGCTGGCTCAGCCGCCCCGTATTCGCGCTGCGCGTCGATCCCGGCGAGCGCGAGGCCTATGAGGAGGCGCCCGGCGTGACCGGCGGCGGCGCCGCCGTTTCGGCCCCGACCCAGCGGCCCCGTTATTATCGCACGCCCGAGCCGGGCGAGCAGCCGCTCGCGCCCTTGCCCTATGTCCAGGATCCGGCCGCCGCGCAGCGTCCGATGCCGCAGATCGGCGGCGCTCCGGCGCTCGATTTCCCGAGCGTCGAGCGGGCGCGGCTGCGCAACGGCATCCAGGTCGTCTACGCCCGCCGCGCGGTGGTGCCGGTCACGCGCATCGCCGTCGAGTTCGACGCCGGCAACGCGGCCGACCCTGCGGACCGGCTCGGCACGCAGCGGCTGATGCTGAACCTGCTCGAGGAAGGCACGACCAGCCTCAATTCGATCCAGCTCGCCGAGGCGCAGGAGCGGCTTGGCGCGGACATCAGCACCGGCGCCTCGCTCGACCGAACTGCCGTCCTGCTGACCGCATTGTCGCCCAATCTCGCGCCGTCGCTCGATCTTTTCGCGGACGTGATCCGCAATCCCGCCTTCGCTCCGGCCGAGGTGGAACGCCTTCGGGCGCAGCAATTGGCCGGGATCGCCGCCGAGATGACGCAGCCGCAGGGCATCGCCCAGCGCGCCTTGCCGTCGATCCTCTACGGCGCCGACCATCC
>JAYRLF010000302.1:0-5403 GCA_041905385.1 Allosphingosinicella sp. | reverse complement strand
CGGTGCCGTTCGGAGGCGGACGGCTACGCGACCTGCTGGTCCTGCCGAACGGCGTGGCATCGCCGCCGATCGTCTATCTGATCCAGGGCTTCAGCTGCACGACGATCGAGAACCCGCTTTACCATGCGCTGGCCGAGACCTTGCTCGCCGCCGGCATCGGCGTCTACCGGGTCGAGAAGCCGGGCATTGGGGACAGCGCCGGCGGCGCCCATTGCAGCACCATCGACTATGGCACCGAGCTCGATGCCTTCCGATCCGCCTATCGCCACCTGATCGAACGGCGCGGCGTGGATCCCGACCGGATCTTCATGCTCGGCCACAGCCTGGGGGGACTGCAGGCGCCGATGCTCGCCGCCGAACGGCCGCCGCGCGGCGTCGCCGTCTACGGAACCGTGCTGCGCAACTGGGCCGACTATCACCGCAACATCAGCCAGTTCCAATCCTATCTGATGACCGGGGCCGACCTGATCGAGGCGACCGCCCGGTTCGAACGCCATCGCGACATTTTTCGCCGCTTCTACCTGCTGCGCGAGACGCCGGCGCAGGTCGCCGCCGCCGATCCGGCCCTGGCCGAGGGCCTGCGCGAGGCAATGAACTGGGATGGCGGCGACAATATCTTCGGCCGCCATTTCAAATATACCCAGGATCTCGCCCATCTGCCGCTGATCGCCGCCTGGCGCGACACACGCAGCAACGTGCTGTCGCTTTACGGCGAATCGGACATGGTCGCGCTCGACGACGAGGATCACCGCCTGATCGCCGACCTCGTCAATTTTTATCGACCGGGCAGCGCCGTCTATGTCGGCATCCCCAATACCGGCCATGGCATGGACCTGATCGGAAGCCGGCATGAGGTGCGCGATCGCGCCCGCGCCGGCGGGCCGCAGCCGGACTTTCCGTTCAACCCCGAAGTGGGCCTTGCGCTGGCGCGCTGGATCCAGGCGGCGATGGCGCGGCCGCCGATACGGCTTTCCTCGCCCGCATGATCATTCGTGGCGGAGCGCGTCGATCGGGTTGAGCGACGCCGCCCGCCGCGCCGGGAAATAGCCGAAGACGATGCCGATCAGCGCCGACACGCTGAACGCGATCAGGTTGATCTCCACGTCGAACAGGAAGGGCACCTGGATCAAAGGTGCGATGATCACGGTCGCAAGCAGGGCCAGCAGCAGGCCGATCAGGCCGCCCAGGCAGGCCAGCACCACCGCCTCGACCAGGAATTGCATCAGCACCTCGCTTGCGACCGCGCCGATCGCGAGGCGGATGCCGATCTCCCGGGTCCGTTCGGTCACCGAGACCAGCATGATGTTCATGATGCCGATGCCGCCGACGATCAGGCTGACCGCCGCGACCGCGCCCATCACCGCGGTCAGGATGCGGGTCGTGCCCTGCAGCGTCTCGGAAATCTGTCGAGTGTCGAAGATGTTGAAATTGTCCTCCTCGCCCGGGCCGATATTGCGGCGCTGGCGAAGCAGATCCTCGATCGAGGACTGGACCGAGCTGGTCGAATAGGCGTCGTCGACCGCGACCATGATCATGCGGATGTCGCGATTGCCGGTGAAGCGGCGCTGCACCGCCTTGATCGGCATGATGACGACGTCGTCCTGATCCTGGAATCCGCCCTGGCCGCGCGAGGCGAGCACGCCGATCACCTCGCAGCTGATGTCGCGGATCCTGAGACGCGTGCCGACCGGCTCCTCGCGCGGATAGAGATTCTGGCGGACGGTGTTGCCGATCACGCAGACCGCCTTGCCGGCCTGCTCCTCGGCGGCGCTGAAGATGCGTCCGTCGGTCACCGCCCATTGCTGGGCGACGAAGAACTGGCCGGTGGTGCCGGCTATGGTGGTCTGCCAATTGGCGGCGTTGCGGACGGCGAGGCCGGACGATTGGGCCTGCGGCGCGACCGCGCGGACGCCGGCGATCTGCTCCTGGATCGCCTCGACGTCGGTCATGGTGAAGTCGGGCGCCTGGCGCCCGCCGCCGCCGCGGCCGAAGCCCTGGCCGGGGCGGATCTGGAGGATGTTGGCGCCGAGGCTGGAAATCTGCTGGGCGACTGCCTCGGTCGCGCCGCGGCCGAGCGTGACCATCGTCACCACCGCCGCGACTCCGATGACGATGCCGAGCGTGGTGAGGAAGGAGCGCAGCAGGTGCCGGCGGATCTCGCGTATGGCGAGGATGATGGTGGTGAAGAACATCAGGCCGCTCTCACGCCATTCTCAATCCGCTCGACCAGCCCGTCGCGGAAATGGACGATGGTTCGGGCATAGTCGGCCATGTCCGGCTCATGCGTCACCATCAGCACGGTGATGCCGCTGTCCCGATTGAGGCTCGTGAGCAGGTCCATGATCTCATAGGAGGTCTTGGTGTCGAGATTGCCCGTCGGCTCGTCGGCGAGCAGCACGTCGGGATTGGTGACGATCGCGCGGGCGATGGCGACGCGCTGCTGCTGGCCGCCCGACAATTCGGCCGGCGTATGATCCCACCAGTCCCGCAACCCGACCTTGTCGAGCGCCGCCATCGCCGCCTCACGCCGCTTCGATCGTTCCTCACCGCGATAGAGCAAAGGCAGCTCGACATTCTCGAGCGCGTCGGTGCGGGCGAGGAGGTTGAAGCCCTGGAAGACGAAGCCGAGATAGCGGCGCCGGAGCAAAGCCCGCTCGTCGCGGTCGAGCGTCTCGACCGGGATGCCGCGGAACCGGAACGAGCCGCTGGTCGGCACGTCGAGGCAGCCGAGAATGTTCATCGCGGTCGACTTGCCGGAACCGGACGGGCCCATCACCGCGACGAAATCGCCCTGCGCGACGTCGAGGTCGACGCCCTTCAGGGCCTGGAAGGCGGTCGCGCCCGCGCCATAGGTCTTGGTGACGCCGCGCAGCGAGATGATCGGCTCAGCCGCCATTGCCGCCCGCCGCCTGCGGCCGCCGCTGCCGATCGCGCGGCTCGCCGCCCTGCCCGCCATCGGCCTTGCCGCGCCGGCGCTCGCCGCTCCGGTCCTGGGTCTGGCCGGCGGCTAGCCGCGCCGTGATCACCTGCATTCCCGGCTGGAGCTCGCCGCCCGTGACTTCGGTCTCGGACCCGTTGGATTCGCCGACGGTCACCCGGATTGGGCGCGGATTGCCGTCCTCGCCGAGCACATAGACGGTCTGCTGGCTGCCGCGGCCGATCGCGACCTCGCGGCCGGCGCCGCCGCCGCCACGGCGGCGCGGACCGCGCGGCACCAGCACGCTGGTCACGCCGCCCTGCTGGCCGCGCTGGGCCGCCGCGTCGCGCTCGGGCGACCAGCGCAGGGCGGCATTGGGGACGAGCAGCACGTTGCGCCGCTCGGTCGTGACGATCTCGGCGGTGGCGGTCATGCCGGGGCGCAGCAGAAGCTGCGCGTTCGCGACCGCCAGATCGGCCGTATAAGCGACGACCGTGCCGCTGGCCGCGGTCGTGCTGCTCGTGCTGGTCTGGCTGCCCGAGGCATTGGCGCCAACGTCGACCCGCCGCACCGAGGCCGGGAAGGTCCGGCCCGGATAGGCGTCGACGGTGAAGGTGGCGCGCTGGCCCTCGCGGACCTGGCTGACGTCGGCTTCGTCGACCCGGACCTCGAGCCGCATCGCGCTGAGGTCCTCGGCGATGGTGAACAGGACCGGCGCCTGGAAGGAGGCGGCGACGGTCTGGCCCGGATCGATCTGCCGCGACAGCACGACGCCGGTCACCGGCGAGTAGATCGTCGCCTTGGAGAGGTTGGTCTGGGCCGAGGACAATTGCGCGCGGGCCTGCGCCACCTGCGCCTCGGCCGAGCGGACGCCGGCGACGGCGCGGCGATTCTCGGCGCGGGCGGCGTCGAGCTCGGTCTCGGAGGGCACCCGGCCGCCGGAGATGCGGAACACCTCCTCCTGCCGGGAGAGATTGGCGCGCGCCTGCGCCGCCGAGGCCTGTGCGGTCGCGACCTGCGCCTGGGCGGCGGCGAGGCCGGCCTGGGCCTGGACGATCGCGTCGTTCAGGCGGGCGGTGTCGAGCCTGGCGAGCGGCTGGCCCTGGACGACGCGGTCATTATTGTCGACCAGCACCTGGGTGATCAGGCCCGATTGCTCGGAGCCGACCTCGACCTGGTTGGTCGGTTGGAGGTTGCCGGTGGCGGAGACGGAGACGGTGAGATCGCCGCGCCGCACCGACTCGGTCGCATAGCCGCCCTCGCCTTCGCTCGAATAGCAGCGCGACAGGAGCAGCAGCACGATCAGCACCACCACCGCCACGACCAGGGTGGTCGGACGCCGCCACCAGGGCTTGCGCGCCGGCGCCCCGAGGAAATCGTCGAGCGCCCGCTGATCCGGCTTGTCGTTCTGGTTCGTCGTCGTGCTGTCGGTCATGAACGTCTTCCGATGTCGGGAGCTGTTTCAGGGTCCCAGCCGCCGCCGAGAGCGCGGTAGAGCTGGACGAGCGCGTTCGCTTCGTCACCGCGGCTGCCGGCGAGGCCGTCGCGCGCCGACAGCAAGGACCGCTCGGCCTCGAGCAGGGTCTGGAAATCGGTCAGGCCGGCGCGATACTGGGTCCGGGCGAGCAAGGCGGTGTTGCCGGCCGCATCGAGCGCGATCGCGAAATCGCGCTGCCGCCGCTGCGCGGCATTGAGCGCCACCAGCGCATTCTCGACCTCCTCCAGCCCGGTCAGGATCGACTGGCGATAGCTGGCGAGCGCCCCTTCCGCGGCGGCCGGCTGCGAGCGGACCAGCGAGCGCAGCCGGCCGCCGTCGAACAGGGTCTGGTCGAGTCCGGCCCGGATCGAGCCGGTGATCGATTCGAGCAGGCCGCCGAGCGAGAAGGCGGCGGTGCCGATGCTGCCGCTCAGCCGCAGCGCCGGATAGAGCTGGGCCTGGGCGACGCCGATCCGCGCGGTCGCGGCGGCGAGCGACCGCTCGGCCGCGCGGATGTCGGGCCGCTGGCGCAGCGTGTCCGCAGGAATGCCGACGGCGACGCCTTCGGGGCCGTCGGGTATCGGCCGCTTCTCCGTGAGCTCCGCAGTCAGCGTGCCGGGCGCGCGGCCGGTCAGCACGGCGAGCCGATAGGTCGCGCTGGCGAAGGCGCTTTCCAAATTCGGGATCGACGCGGCGGTCTGGGCGCGGGCGGCGCGCGCCTGCTCGGAATCGAGCGAGGAGACAAGGCCCGCCTGGACCCGCCACTGGGCGATCTGGAGATTGTCGTCGGCGATGGCGAGCGTCTCGCGCGCGAGCGCCAGACGCTCCTGCGCGAGCCGCGCGTCGATATAGGTGGAGGCGACCTCGGCGGAGATCGCGACGCGCAGCGCCTCGCGGTCGAAATAGGCGCTTTCGGCGTCGGCGCCGGCCGCTTCGACGCCGCGCCGGATCCGGCCGAATAGGTCGATCTCCCAGGCCGCGTCGGCGCCGACATTGAGGCTGGTCCGGT
>JAYRLF010000301.1:2174-5414 GCA_041905385.1 Allosphingosinicella sp. | reverse complement strand
GGCGGCCCGCTCGGGCGAACGCGGCTGATCGAGATGCTCGCCTTCATCTCCACCGAGATCCACACGAGCTTCAAGCCTTACTTCCACCGCGAGGCCCGCCGGGAAGAGCGGGACCGCGCGGGCGAGACGATCGCGGCCAGGCTGGATTTCCTCGCCGGCAGGATCGCCGAACATTATCTGTTCGGGCCGCGCTTCACCGTCGCCGACGCCTATCTGTTCGTCACCCTGCGCTGGGCGCTGGCCTTCGGCGTCGAGGTGCCCCTGGTCCTGCTCGGCTATTTCGAGCGGGTCGAGGCGCGGCCGACCGTGCGCCAGGCGCTGGCCGAGGAGGGCCTGTCGATCACCCTGCCGCTGCCGCACGCGACCCTCGCCCCGCCGGTCCCCGCGCAAGCCTGAGCAGGAGCCAGCCATGGCGCACGCCACCCGCAAGCGGCTGCTCGGAATCCTGCTCTGCCTCGCGGCCGTGACGCTGTCGGTCGCCGGCTGGGCCTGGGCGGATACCGGCGCGGTCGCGACCGACAATGCCTATGTCCGCGGCGACATCACCGCGGTGGCCGCCAAGGCCTCGGGCTATGTCGTCTCGGTCGAGGTGCGCGACAACCAGCCGGTCCGCGCCGGCGACGTCCTGTTCCGCATCGACGACCGCGACTATCGGGCGCGGCTCGCCCAGGCCCAGGCCAATCTCGATGCGGCGCTGGCCCGGCTGGCCAATACGGGCGAGGAGATCGCCTTGCAGTCCTCGCTGGTGCGCCAGGCGCAAGCGCAGCGCGGCGCGGCGCTCGCCGACCTCAGTCTCGCGCGGCTCACCAACCAAAGGCGCCGGGCGCTGATCGACCGCGGCTTCGTCACGCGTGCGCAGGTCGACGAAAGCGACGCCGGCCGGCAGCGCGCCGAGGCGGGCGCCGCCGCGGCCGCCGCCTCGGTCGAGGCACAGCGGCAGCGGATCGCGGTGCTCGGCGCGCAGCGCGACGCCGCTGCCGCCGCGGTCGCGCAGGCCGAGGCCGCGCGCGACCTCGCCAGGATCGACCTCGACAACACGGTCGTGCGCGCGCCGATCTCGGGCATCGTCGGCAACCGCCAGGTCCGGGTCGGCCGCCTCGTCGCCCCGGGCGGACCGCTGCTCGACATCGTCCCCGTCGGCGAGCTTTTCGTCGTCGCCAATTTCAAGGAGACCGAGCTCGAGCATATCCGCCCCGGCCAGACGGCGCGGGTACGCATCGACGGCTATCCCGACCTCGTCCTCGACGGCATCGTCGACAGCTTCGCGCCGGGCAGCGGCTCGGCCTTCAGCCTGCTCCCGGTCGACAATGCCACCGGCAATTTCGTGCGCGTCGTGCAGCGCGTGCCGGTCAAGATCCTGCTCCGGAGCGACAGGCTGCGCGGCCGCCTGGTGCCGGGCCTGTCGGCGCGGGTCGAGATCGACCGCGTGCGCGGGTGATGACCGCGGCCGCGCCGGGCTGGCTGCTGGCCGGCGGCATCGTCCTGGCGAGCCTGACCGACGCGATCGCCGGGACGGCCCTGTCGCTGGCCCGTCCCGACCTGATCGGCGACACCCATGCCACGCCCGACGCATTCGCCTGGCTCGACATCGGCTACACGGCGCTGAAGCTGGTGGGCTTCGCGCTCGCCCCCTGGCTGCTGACCCGGCTTCGCCCTCTCTCGGTCGTGGCCGGGGCGACGCTCGCGATGGGCGTCGTCTGCGGTCTCGCCGCGACGACCGCTCAGCTCGGCCCGCTGATCGTGCTGCGGGCGGCCCAGGGGCTTGCCGGCGGCTGTCTGCTCGTTGGCGGCCAGGCGATCCTGTTCTGGGCCTATCCGGCCACGCGCCAGCCGCTGCTGCAGGCCGCCTTTGCGGTCGGCGCCGTGGTGGCGCCGGCCACGATCGCCCCCGCACTGGCCGGCTGGCTCGTCGACCATCGGGACTGGACCTGGATCTTCCTGTTGGTCGTCCCGATTGTCTTGGGGGCGGCCGGCCTGCTGCTGCTCGTCCGCGATCCGGGCCCGGCTCCGGTCGGTCCGCGCCGCCCGTTCGACCCGGCCGGCCTCGCCATCCTCGCCCTCGCGTTCGTCGGCGCCAGCTACCTGCTCAGCCAGGGCAGTCGCTGGGACTGGCTGGACGCGCCGCATATCGGCTGGCTGACCCTCGCCGTCGGCGTCGCCGCGATCCTGTTCCTCTACCAGCAGCGCCGGGCCGGCCGGCGCGCCCTGTTCGACCGCGCGCCGTTCCGGGTCGACGATTTCACCTTCGCATTTCTGGTCAGCTTCGTCGCCGGCGCCGCCTTGTTCGGCAGCGCCTTCCTGATCCCGTCCTTCGCGGTCGCGGTGCTGCGCTTCACCCCGACTGACGCCGGCCTGCTGCTCCTCCCGAGCGGCGCGCTGTTCGCCCTCGCCCTCCTGGTGGCCGCGCTGCTGTTCCAGGGTCGGCGGGTCCCGCCGATCGCCACCGTCCCCGCCGGCATCCTGCTGATCATGGCGGCGATGTGGATGCTGTCCGGCTCGAACGGCGACAGCGGCAGCCACGACATGATGCCCGCCTTGCTGCTGCGCGGGCTCGGCCTCGGCTTCCTGTTCCTGTCGATCACCCTGATCGCCTTCGCGCGCCTGCCGCCGGCATCGGTCGCTTATGGCATCGGCCTGTTCAACATCGGCCGCCAGCTCGGCGGCCTGATCGGCGTCGCCGCGCTGCAGACCGTGATCGAGCAGGAGAGCGCGGCGAACCGGATAGTGCTGAATGCATCGCTCACGCCAGGCGACCCGGCGCTCGCCGAGCGGCTTGCCTCCACCGCCGCCTTCCTGGCCGGGCAGGGTATGGATGCGGCCCCCGCGGCGGCCGCCGCGACCGCGTTGCTGGCGCGCAGCGTCGCCGGCCAGTCCGCCCTCATCGCCTATGGCAGCGGGTTCACCCTGATCGCGTTGCTGTTCGTCGTTGCGGCCCCGCTGATCATTCTCGCCAAGGCCGTGATCGGACGCGCCGGACGACGGAGACGCGCGCGCCCGCCCGACGGATCCGCCGGCAGGGCCGTCGCGGCCCCCCCGGCCTAGAGCCGCGCGTCGCCGAGCATCGCGGTCATGCTGATCTCGACCAGCTGCTCGGCCAACGCAAGGCGGGTGACACCGACCAGCGTGCTGGCGCAATGCGGCCGTGCGGTCCCGTAGGCGTCCCTGCGGACCCGGCCCGCCACCGCGAACGCGGTGTCGACGTCGAGCACGTAGATCGTCTCCTCGACGACGTCGTCGAGG
>JAYRLF010000301.1:0-2164 GCA_041905385.1 Allosphingosinicella sp. | reverse complement strand
CGAACCGGTCGAGCAGGCGGATCGCATTGGCATAGGTCTCGCGCATCTGCACTTCCATGTTGGCGAAGGAGGCAGGACGCCCCTGGCCGTCGAGCGGCGCGGGCGCGATGATCCTGCCGGCTGGATCATGGCTGAGCTGGCCCGACAGGTAGATCGTCCGGCCCACCCTTACCGCCTGCGCATAGCCATAATGGTCTTCCCAGGGCAGGCCGAACCGCTCGGCCTGCCTGTCGATCGCCGCTGCACTGCCGGTCATGCTTAACCTCCTCTTCCTTCCAGGCGCGTGCGGAAGCCAGATGCCCGGGCCGCGCGCGCTTTGATCAATGATGTGGCCGGCCGCTCGCCGGTACCGTGAAGCGGATGGTCGTCGCCTGGCCGGGGTAGATGCGGTGCAACGGGTCGGCGAGCTCGACGAGCAGGCTGTGCTCGCCGGCCGGCAGCCCGACCACGACGATGGTGTTCGTGTCGCCCGCATAGGCCCAGTGCCAGGGCAGGTTGTCAACGGTGACATGGAGATGGCCGACGCGCGGCGAGACATCCAGCGCGCCAGCGCCGAGGACGGGCACGATCCGGACATTCTCGAGCCGATAGGGAACGATCACGGCGCCGCGCGCGAGCGGCTCGGGAAGCGGCGGATCGACGATCAGCCGCGGCGCGGGCTCGCCGTCGATCGGAAGGAAGGGGGTCGCGACCCGCGGCTGTGCGGCATGATCCGCCAATGCGGGGATCGGGGCGGCGGCCGCAAGCAGGGCGAGGAACAATGTGCGGTTCATAGGTCCATCCTTTGGCGGGAGTGTGGGCGGCGTGGCGCGCGGGATCAGCGGAACTGGCGGAAGGCCGCACGCAGCTCTCCGGCAAGCAGGGCCGGCTGCTCCCAGGCCGCGAAATGTCCGCCTTTCGACAGCCGGTTATAATGGACGAGCCGCGGGTAGGCCCGCTCGGCCCAGCGCCTCGGGCAAGGATAGAGCTCGTCCGGGAAGACGCTGATCGCGACCGGAATCCCGACCCCCATCGGCCGGAAGAAGGCCAGCTTGTTCTCCCAATAGAGCCGCGCGGACGAGATGGCGCTGCCGGTCAGCCAGGTCAGGGTGATGTTGTCGAGCACGTCGTCGCGCGTGAGGCCCGTCTCCTCGCCGTCGAACGCCCGCGCGATCAGCTGGTAGCTCCTGAGGTCGTGGTCGAGGAACCAGGCCGCAAGCCCGACCGGCGAATCCGCGATGCCGTACAGCGTCTGCGGCCGCTGGCTCATCTGCTGGGCGTAGGACACGCCCTTGGCGAAGAAATAATCCAGCCGCTCGAACGCCTCGCGCTCGACCTCGAGCAAACCCGGCGGCGCGACGTGACCCGGCAGGGCCGCAAAGATCTCCGCCGGAACCGCCGAAGGCATGTTGGTGTGGATGGCGAGCAGCTCGGGCGGCGCCATCACCCCCATTTGCTCGGTGATCGCAGCCCCCCAGTCGCCGCCCTGGGCGACGAATCTCCGATAGCCGAGCCGCCGCATCAGGCTGGTCCAGGCCTTGGCCATCCGAACGGGATCCCAGCCAGGGCCGGTCGGCTTCCCGGAAAAGCCGTAGCCGGCCATGGATGGGATCACGAGATGGAAGGCATCCTCCGCCGCGCCGCCATGCGCGGTCGGGTCGGTAAGCGGGCCAACCAGCTTCAGCTGCTCGACCACCGAGCCCGGCCAGCCATGGGTGACGATGATCGGCAGCGCGTCCGCATGCGCCGAGCGGACATGGATGAAATGGATGTCGAGCCCGTCGATCCGCGTCACGAAGTTGGGCAGCGTGTTGATCCGTGCCTCGCAGCGCCGCCAATCATATTCCTCCGACCAGTAGCGAGCGAGCCGGCGCATCGTGGCGAGCTGGACGCCTTGGGACTCGTCGGGAACGGTCTCGCGATCCGGCCAGATCGTCGTGCGGATGCGCCGCTTGAGATCGTCGATTGCGCCTTCCGAAGCCTCAAAGCGGAATGGCCTCAAGTCTGACTGCGTCATGTTCGCCTCCGATCGCGGCCGGGCGGGATGGCGCGGCCGTGCAGCGACGAATCTGGCGTACACCTACTCAGCGGACCATTGTCCGATGGTCGCGCCGCACGGCGAGCCCTGCCGCGCCGCCGCGCTCCAGAGCGTCCGCAAGGCGGCCGGCGGGCGGCGACGGCGCCC
>JAYRLF010000300.1:0-5493 GCA_041905385.1 Allosphingosinicella sp. | reverse complement strand
CGCTTGGAACGTGGAACGGCCGATCACGGTGCAGAGCCTGACGAACGAGCGCGTCGAATCGGGCAATCGGGCGAAAGCGACCATGATCCAGGTCTTTTACTGGCTGGCGGCGGCCACGGTCGTCCTCGTCCCGGTCGCGATGGGGAGCCTGAAATGGACGCTGATCCTGCTCGTGATCATGGCCGCGGGCGGATGGCTGGTCCGCTGGACGGTCCAGCGCTGGCAGGCCGAGACCGTCTATGTCGATCCGGAGATATTGGTGACCGTGAGCAGCGGCGGGGTCGCGATCGCTTCGCCGCTGGGCGACTTCCACATCCCCATGGACGAGGTCGACGCGACGCTGACCTTCACGCGCATGGAAGAAGGCGTCGTGTTCCGCGGCATGGACATCAAGACGCCGATCGGCCTGCTGGCGATCGACAATGACGGCTTCGACTGCGGCCGCGAGGCGGCGGCGGCGATCGTCCAGGAAATGGGCTGGGCGCGCGAGGGGCGCGCGCGCACCGGGCCGCCACGGATGATCTGAGGGGCCACGGGCGTATGGGGATTTTCTTCGAACCGGTCGAGGAACGCGCGGCGGCGCAGGCGCTCGAGCTTGCGAATGGGCTCGACCTGCCGGTGATCGCGCGCAGCCAGAAGGCCAATGTCGTGCGCGGCAAGGGTTGCCTGCTCGCCGGCATCGTGATCGCGCTCAGCATCGCCCTCGCCATCCTGGTGGTGGCGCTGATCGCCGGGATCGGCGCGCGCGGCGGCAGCGCCGGATGGCAGGCGATCGGCTATGTGCTGGTCCTCGGCTTCGCTTTCCTCTGCCTGTCCGGGCTGCGGCGCGGCTGGCGCGGGCGCCGGTCCGACTATGTCGATCCGGAGCTGGCGATCGAGGCCGGTGCGGAGGGCGTGACCTTCAGCCGGCCGGGCGCCAGCCGAAGCCAAAGCTATGGCGAGATCCGCGCGCAGGTGCTGAGCATCGCGGTGCGCCACAGCGTCCGCTTCCTCGGGCTGGAGCTGCAGAGCCCGCTCGGGCCGATCCGGCTCGACGACGCCCTGTTCGTCAATGGTCGCAACACCGCCGCCGCGATCCTCCTGGGGATGAAGCGAGCGGGCCGGACGACTGCGGGAGGACGCTGAGATGGACCCGACAGACGAGGCTGTCGGCCAGGCGGACCGGCTCGGCGCCGCGCTGGCGCTGCCGATCGAGGCGCGCAGCCTGACCGAGGAGGAGTTGAGCCGCCGCCAGCGCCGGCTCATCGGCTGGATGGCGATCGGCATCGCTATGATCACGATCGCCCTGGTCGCCGCGGTCGCCGGCGAGCTGCGCGCGGCGCCGCTCAAGCTGCTTGCGATCCTGGGGCCGATCGCGCTGCTGCTCGGACTGCCGCTTCTGCTCGCGATGCGCTGGCACAAGGCCCAGGCGCGCGCCTATCGCGATCCGGGAATCAGGATCAGGGTCGACGAGGATGGGATCATCGTCGCCAGCGCCGAGGCGTCGCACGCGATCGGCTGGGCCCGGATGCAGGCGCGAATCCTATCCTTCGCCGGGCGCCGCGGCGTCCGGTTCGTCGGCGTGACCGTGGAGAGCCCGCTCGGGCCGATCCGGCTCGACAATGACATTTATGCGAACGGGCGCGATGCGGCGGCGGCGATCGTCCACCGCCTTTGCCGCGCCGATGCGCTCGGGCGGGCGGCGGCATGATCTTCGAGAGCGGAAGCTGGGAGGAGCGGGCCGCACGGAGCTGCCGCAGGCAGGCGATCGGCCTCGCCGGCCATCTCGCCTTGCCGGTGACGGCGCGCAGCCTGACCCGCGCCGAGGCGATCACCAAGGACGGCGGCCCGGCCGCGATCCTCACGCTGACGGCCTTCGCGACCTGCCTGATCCTGATCGCGCTGGTGCTGCGGGGCGGCGGCGATCCGATCGAGACGATCGCCTGGATCCTGGTGATCCTGGGCGGGGCCGGGCTGATGTTCGGCGCGGCGCGGAAGCGAAGGAACAGGCGCGTTGCTTATGTCGATCCTGAGATCGCGGTCGAGGTCGGCGAGCGCATGGTGACGGTCAGCAATCCCGCAGGCGCGCACGAGATCGCCGCCGCCGACCTGCGCTGGGCGTTTTTCCACATCAGCAATGACGGCGGCGCGATCTTCATGGGGATCCGGCTGGAGTGGCAATTGGGGACGCTCGAACTGTATGACGAGCATTATGTCGGGGGGAAGATAGCAGCGGCGGCGATCGTGGTGGTGGCGGATCGGGCGAAAGTGGAGGGCGGGATATTGGGGGCAGGGTGAGCCCCCTCGCCCCCCTCCCTGGAAGGGAGGGGGATTCGCTCCGGACCCGTTCCCTTCCGATCGCGTTTATCCTAGGCCCTCCCTTCCCCCCTTCCGGAGCCCCGTCGACGTGCGCCTGCTTGCCTTCGCCTTCGCTTTGACCCTCTCCGCCTGCAGCATCTCCGAGACCAACAACCAGGCCGCTGCGCCCGAGCCGGCGGCGCGCGAGGTGGCGCCGATCCTGACCTCCGAGGATGCGCGCGACGCGCACAGCTTCGCCCGGCCGGAGGTGGCGCGGGTGACCCATGTCGCGCTCGATCTCGACGCCGACTTCGCCAATCGCCGGATGGCCGGCACGGCCACGCTCGACATCGAGGCGGCGGCCGATGCGCGCGAGATCATCCTCGATTCCAAGGGGCTGGAGATCGAATCGATCGCCGACGGCAACGGCCAGCCGCTCCGCTACGCGCTCGGCCAGGGCGACGAGGTGCGCGGCCAGCCGCTGACGGTGCAGATTGGAACGGCGCGCAAGATCGCGATCCGCTACCGCTCCGCGCCGGAGGCGGGCGCGCTGCAATGGCTGACCCCTGCCCAGACCGCGGGCGGGCGCCATCCCTTCCTGTTCAGCCAGGGCCAGGCGATCCTCAACCGCAGCTGGATCCCGACTCAGGACAGCCCCGGCATCCGCCAGACCTGGGAGGCGCGGATCACCGCGCCCGAGGCGCTGAAGGTGGTGATGTCGGGCGAGCGGCTGACTCCCGAGGGCGAGGCCGCCGAAGCCGGTCCGAATGGGGCAAGGCGCGCCTTCCGCTTCCGCATGACCCATCCGGTCGCGCCCTATCTGATCGCGCTCGCCGCCGGTGACCTCGCCTTCCGCGAGCTCGGCCCGCGTACCGGCGTCTGGACCGAGCCGGCGACCTTGAATCGCGCCGCCGTGGAGCTCGCCGACACCGAGCGGATGGTCGAGACCGCCGAGCGGCTGTTCGGCCCCTATCGCTGGGGACGCTATGACGTCATCGTGCTGCCGCCGGCCTTCCCTTATGGCGGCATGGAGAACCCCACCCTCACCTTCCTTACCCCGACCTTCCTCGCCGGCGACAAGAGCCTGAACGGCCTGGTCGCGCACGAGCTGGCGCACAGCTGGTCGGGCAATCTCGTCACCAACGCGACCTGGTCGGACGCCTGGCTCAACGAGGGCGTCACCTCCTATTTCGAGAACCGGATCATGGAGGCGATCTACGGGTCGCAGCGCGCCGCCCAGGAGGCCGCCTTGTCCTTCGCCGACATGGAAAGCGCGTTCGCGGAGGTCGGCCGCGACGCGCCGGCGACGCGGCTGAGCGCGCCGGTCGAGGATCCCGATGCCGGCGGGCCGAGCGGCATCGCCTATGACAAGGGCGCGACCTTCCTGAGGACGATCGAGCGGGTCGTCGGTCGCGAGCGGTTCGATGCCTGGCTGCGCTCCTATTTCGACCGGCACGCCTTCCAGCCGATGACCTCGGCCCGCTTCCTCGCCGACCTGCGCGCCAATCTGATCCGCGGCGACGCGGCGCTCGAGCAGCGGCTGCAGCTCGACCACTGGCTGTTCCAGCCTGGCCTGCCCGACAATGCCGCCCGGCCGGATCCGCAGGCCTTCGCCGCGGTCGACCGGGCGCTCGAGGCCTATCGCGGCGGCGGCGCGCTCGGCGCGATCCCTTATGCAAGCTGGACGACGGCCGAGCGCCTGCGCTTCGTCAACGGCTTGCCGCGGCAGATGGACCGCACCCGGCTGGCGGCGCTCGACAACGCCTTCGGCCTGACCGGCAGCGGCAATGCCGAGATCCTGTTCGCCTGGCTCCAGCTCGCCCTCGCCAACCGCTACGAGCCGGCGGTGCCGGCCGCCGAGCGCTTCCTGGCGGCGATGGGACGGCGCAAGTTCGTCGCGCCCTTGTTCGAGACCTTGCTCGGCCAGGGCGAATGGGGCCGGCCGATCGCCCAGCGTCTCTATGCGCGCACCCGGGCGAGCTATCATCCGGTGACCACCAGCGCGGTCGACCGGCTGATGGGGCGGACGAGATAGGCGGCGGCCAGCGAAACGTTTCCTCCGTTTGCTCCCCTCCCTGCGTGCAGGGAGCATCTGTGTTGTTCGTCAAGCGGGATAGGTCGTCCAGGTTCGGTTTTGGGCGACGAGGCTGTTGGCCAGGACGATCAGTTTTCGCATCACGGCGGTGATGGCGACCTTGGAGGGTTTGCCCTGGTCCTTGAGCCGCTGATGGAAGCGCCTGAGGTCCGGGTTGAACCGGATGGCGCTGATCGCGGCCATGTAGAGCGGCCTTCGCAGGTGGGCACGTCCGCCGCGGATGCGTCTATGACCCTGCCTTGGGCCACTGTCGCAGGCGAGCGGTGCGAGGCCGAGCAGGGCGGCGATCTGCTTGGCGTCGAGCCGGCCGAGCTCGTCGAGGCCGGCGGTGAGCGCGGTGGCATTGACGGGACCGATGCCGGGGATGGAGCTGAGGATGGCGTGCCTGGCGCACAGCGCCGGGTCGGCCGCAATGAGGCGGGCGATCTCGGCTTCCAGCCTGCTTATGTGGGTATTGAGGGTCCGGATCCGGCGCGCCAGCTCCGCGCGCAGGAAGCTGGTGGCCGTGGCGAGGTGCCGGTTTCCGATCGCGACCCGCTCGTCGACAGCGCGGCTGCGGGCGCGAGCCAGCTCGTCGAGCGCTTCGGCCGTTTGGGTCGACGGCGGCGTGGCGGCGGGGCCGATCTGAGCGCCCATCAGGGCGAGCATGCGGGCATCGATCGCATCGGTCTTGGCGAGGGCGCCGCAGGCCTCGGCGAACAGGCGTGCGCGCAGCGGATTGACGACGGCGACCGGGATACCGGCGCCGGCGAGGTGGCGGTGAGCCGCCCGATGGTATTTGGACGTCGCCTCCATCACCACCAGCTCTACGCTCAGGCCGCCAAGCCGCCGTCGCAGGCGGCGCCAGCCGCCGGCATCGTTGGCAACCGCGAACCGCTCGCCGGTCGGGTGAAGATGGATATCGAGACGTGCTTTACAGACGTCGATGCCGACATAAACTGTCGCCATCGCGTCGGCGTGGACCTTGCCTTGCATGCGGGACTAGCCTCCCCATCATCTGTTCAGGCCGAACGCGAAGGACGGGTGGACCAGGCTCCCTGCCGGTGCGTGATCACCAAGGGGTTTACGGTCCCACCCGGCCGATCGCCGGGGGCGGCCGCCCCCGGCGATCACCCCATCAT
>JAYRLF010000299.1:0-5502 GCA_041905385.1 Allosphingosinicella sp. | reverse complement strand
ACGCTGCATGCCCACCCCCTCGCCGTGCGGCGGCGGACCGTCCCCCGGACGGGCCGAGGGATCCGCCGCACCCCGCGGAGCGGGAGGGGGGATTGGTGTCTCAGCGCATTGAGAGGAGTCGCAGCGGGTTTTCGATCAGGGCTTTAAGGTCCTGCATGAAATTGGCCGCATCCCAGCCGTCGACGACTCTGTGGTCGCAGGACAAGGAGAGGTTCATGATCTTGCGGATCTCGAGGTCGCCGTCGATCACGACCGGGGTCTCCTTGACCTTGTTGACGGCGATGATCGCGACTTCGGGGCGGTTGATGACCGGGGTCGAGGCGATGCCGCCCATCGGGCCGAGGCTGGAGATGGTTATGGTCGAGCCGGAGAGCTCGTCGCGGGTCGCCTTGCCGGCGCGGGCGGCGTCGGCGAGGCGCTTCACTTCAGTGGCGAGGTCCCAGACGTCGCGCCCCTCGGCGTTGCGGATGACGGTGACCGACAGGCCGTTGTCGGTCTGGGTCGCCATGCCCATGTGGACCGGGCCGGAGCGGAGCACGACATTGGCGTCGTCGTCGTAGCGGGCGTTGAGCTGCGGATAGTTGACCAGGGTCCGGCACATCGCCGTGATCAGGAAGGGCAGCATGGTCAGCTTGGGGTTCGAGCCGCGGTCCTCGTTCATCATCGCCCGAGTCGCCTCGAGCGCGGTGACGTCATATTCCTCGACCAGTGTGAAATGCGGGATGCGGCGCTTCGCCTCCTGCATGTTCTCGGCGATCTTGCGGCGGAGGCCGACGACCTTGACCTCCTCGTCCTGCCGCCGCGGCGCCGACGTGGCGCGGCCGACGCCGGCGCCCGAATAGAGCAAATAGGCGTCGAGATCAGCGTGGCGGATGCGGTCGCCGGAATATTTTACGCTTGAAAGATCGATGCCGAGATCGCGCGCGCGCTGGCGGACGGCGGGCGAGGCCTGGACCTCGGCGCGGTGGGCCGGGGCCGGCGCGGCGGCCGGGGCGGCCGGCGCAGCGGGGGCTTCGGGAGCGGCCTCGTCGGCGCGCCATTCGCCGACCCGGCGGTCGCCTTCGCCGCGATCCTGCTGGCGGCGATCCCCGCCCGAGCGGCGGTCCTCGCCCTGGCGGTCGTCGATCACGGCGGTGGTGGGCACCACGTCCTCGAGCGCTTCGGGCACGTCGGCCATGCCGTCGGCAATCGGCTCTTCCTCGGGCACCTCGACCGGGGCGCTGCCCTCGGTCTCGAGCACGACCAGGACCGAGCCGATCGCGATCATGTCGCCGACCTCGCCCGCGACCTCGAGCACCTTGCCGGCGACCGGCGATTCCATCTCGACCGTCGCCTTGTCGGTCATCATGTCGGCGAGCTGCTGGTCCTCGGCGACCTCGTCGCCGACCTTGACGTGCCAGGCGACGATCTCGGCCTCGGCAATGCCTTCGCCGATGTCGGGCAGCTTGAATTCGTAGCGGGCCATGAGGCGTCAGTCCTCCAGTGCAGCCTTGAGCGCCGGACCAAGCCGTGCCGGGCCCGGGAAATAGGTCCATTCCATCGAATGGGGATAGGGCGTGTCGTAGCCGGTGACGCGGCGAACCGGCGCCTCGAGATGGTAGAAGCAGCGCTCCTGGACCAAGGCGGAGAGCTCGGCGCCGAAGCCGGCGGTGCGGGTCGCCTCGTGGAGGACGACGCAGCGGCCGGTCTTCTTCACCGACGCCTCGATCGTCTCGATGTCGACGGGCACGATGGTGCGCAGGTCGATCACCTCGGCGTCGATCCCTTCCGCCTCGGCGGTGGCGAGGGCGACGTGGACCATGGTGCCGTAGGCGAGGATGGTGACCGCGTCGCCTTCGCGGGCGACCGCGGCCTTGCCGAGCGGGACGGTGTAATGGCCGTCCGGCACCTCGGCCTTGGGATGCTTGGCCCAGGGCGTGACCGGGCGATCGTAGAAGCCGTCGAACGGGCCGTTATAGATGCGCTTGGGCTCGAAGAAGAGGACCGGATCGGGATCCTCAACCGCGGCGATCAGCAGGCCCTTGGCGTCATAGGGATTGGACGGGACGACGATCTTGATGCCCGGCATATGGGCGAAGAAGCCCTCGGGCGACTGGCTGTGGGTCTGGCCGCCAAAGATGCCGCCGCCATAAGGCGTGCGGATCACCATCGGCACGGTCCATTCCCCGGCGGTCCGATAGCGGATGCGGCTCGCCTCGGAGAAGATCTGGTCGAAGCCGGGATAGATATAGTCGGCGAACTGGATCTCGATCAGGGGCTTCAGGCCATAGACCGCCATGCCGACCGCGGTGGCGACGATGCCGCCCTCGGCGATCGGCGCGTCGAACACGCGGGTCTTGCCATATTTCTTCTGGAGGCCCGCGGTGACGCGGAAGACGCCGCCGAAATAGCCGATATCCTCGCCGAACACGACGATGTCGGAATCGCGTTCCATGACGACATTGTGGGCGTCGTTGAGCGCCTCGATCATGTTGCGGACGGTCATTTCGCGACCTTTCGCGCGGCGCGTTCCGCCCGCGCCGCCTCGCGCTGCTCGGCCAAGTGCCAGGGCAGCTCGGCGAAGACGTCGTCGAACATGGAGTCGACATCGTCCCAATGGCCGTGGCCGAGCGTGCCCTTCTTCTCCGCCTCCTTCTGCGAATCGCGGACGAGCTGGCCGAGCTCGTCCTCGAGCGCCTTGTGGCGTTCGTCGTCCCACTCGCCGAGACCGATCAGATGCGCCTTCAAGCGCGCGATCGGATCGCCGAGCGGCCAGGCGGCGCCGGCGCCCTGGGGGCGATAGGCGGTCGGATCGTCCGACGTGCTGTGGCCCTCGACGCGGTAGGTGAAGAGCTCGATCAGGGTCGGGCCGAGATTGGAGCGGGCGCGATCGGCGGCCCAGCGGGTGGCGGCGTAGACGGCGAGCGGATCGTTGCCGTCGACGCGCAGGCCGGCAATGCCATAGCCGACGGCGCGGGCGGCGAAGGTCGTGAGCTCACCGCCGGCGATGCCGGAGAAGGTCGAGATCGCCCATTGATTGTTGACGACGTTGAGGATGACCGGGGCGCGATAGACGCCGGCGAAGGTGACGGCATTGTGGAAATCGCCCTCGGCGGTGGCGCCGTCGCCGATCCAGCCGGCGCAGATCCGGCTGTCGCCCTTGATCGCGCTCGCCATCGCCCAGCCGACCGCCTGGGGGAATTGGGTGGCGAGATTGCCGGAGATGGAGAAGAAGCCCTTCTCTTTGGTCGAATACATGATCGGGAGCTGGCGGCCTTTCAATTTGTCGCCGGTGTTGGAGTAGATCTGGCACATCATCTCGACGAGCGGATAATCGCGGGCGACGAGCAGGCCCTGCTGCCGATAGGTGGGGAAGCACATGTCCTCGCGGTCGAGCGCGTGGGCGGCGGCGACCGCAACCGCCTCCTCGCCCAGGGACTTCATGTAGAAGCTGGTCTTGCCCTGGCGCTGGGCGCGGAACATGCGCTCGTCGAAGATGCGGACCAAGGCCATGTCGCGCAGCATCCGCCGCATCGTGTCGGGATCGAGCCGCGGATCCCAGGGGCCGACCGCCTTCGCCTCCTCGTCGAGGACGCGGACCAGGGTGAAGCAGAGCGGGTGGGTCTCGCTCGCCGGCACGGCGATGTCGGGACGCGCGGCGCTGCCGGCCGCGGGAATCTCGAGCCCGGAAAAGTCGATCGTGTCGCCCGGCCGCGCGTCGGGCTCGGGAACGTGGAGCGAGAGCGCCGGCCGGTTCGCCCTACGCTCGGTCTTGTCGGCCATCCTCACCTGCGTCTTTCTGAACCCGGCAACGCACCGATCGGCCGGCCGGGGGCAATCACGGCGCTCCCTTGGAATCGTTCCGGGCGAAGGTCAATTGCAGCACTTGTGAGGCACAGGGACCGTACGTGCCGGCAAAGGGGGAGCAGCGCAGGATCGAAGACTGAGCCATGACCATACCGCGCATCTCGGGCACGCGCGGAATCGAAGGTCATGACTCGATTGGGAACCGTTACCTTCATTACCTTTACACCGCGGATGGCTCGTTCGGGTCGTCGCCGGCCGGCGGATCGAGCCGCTCCATCAGGCGTTCGGCGCGGCCCTTGCCCTTACCGAGCGCGCGTCTGTCCCAGATGAAGGCGGCCGAACCGGCGCCGCCTTCACTGACGATTCCGACGAAATCGTCGAACTCCTCGACCACGATTCGGACGGCTTCGGCATCGTCGCTGTCCGAGGCAAAGCGCTGCTCCAGCCGGGTCAAAGCCGCCATGCTGAGCCGGTTGTCGAACCGGTGCCGCTCGGCGACGACGACACCATTGCGAATGATTCGATCGACGCAGCCGTGGATGGCGCGTCGAACGAGTCCGTCGGCGATCTGGCGCCTGGCGATCTGAAGCGCTGCTTCCCATGCATAATGGAAGGCGCGACCTTCGGCGCGGTTGCGAAGTGCATAGGCGCTCTTGGCGCTCATCCCAGCCGCCTTGGCTGCGGTGAGGACGCAGCCGGAGCCGGCAAGCGTGACGAGGAAGGTGCGGATGCGTTCGGGCGTCCAGCCGTCAGGGGGGGTTTCCCGGCCCCCTCGGCAATCGGCGCCGGCGCCGAGCGCCGGCTCGATCCATGAATCATCCGGGGCCGGTTGCTCCTGAATGAGGGCCTCGGCCAGCGGGACAAGCGAGCGATCAGTTTCGTTGTTCATGAAATGTTCCATAACAGCACAATTCCTACAATGCAATATGCATCCGAAAATGCGATCGCTTCGAGCCAGGGCGGGTGCGCGTCACCCACCAAATGGACAATGACGACGGGTCGGAGATCAATTGCCCTCGGGATTGACACGTGCCCAAGGCTCCAATACTCGGCTTTAGATACGTTATATCACATCATAACCGAGGGGGCGGGCTTGCGTCGACTGGCTGTGAAAGACCTTTGCATATTTCCGTTGATCGCGGCCTACGCGACTTCCGCATCCGGCCAGAACGTGCCACCCGACAACCGCCCCGCCGATCAAGCCTCGGCGGAGGGCGCGGAGAGCCCGGCCGCGAGCGGCTCCAATGAACCGACGACCGAGATCGTCGTCACCGGCTCGCTGATTCGTGGCCTGCCACGGGAATATGTCGCCAGCCCCGTCTTCACCCACCGGCAATCGGACATCGTGCGATCCGGCGCGGGCTCGCTTTCGGAATATATGCTCACCATCCCGCAGAACTTCACCGGCGACCTCAGTGACTTCGGGACGTCCGCGGCGGGCATCGGCACGACGCTGGGCGACGGCACGACCTACAACCAATATGACGGATTTGCCGGCTTCGCGCTGCGCGGGCTCGGCTCGGACGCGACGTTGACCCTGCTGAACGGACGCCGGATGCCGTCGGTCGGGATGATCGAGGCACCGACCGTGTCGGTGATACCCGCGGCGCTGATCGAGCGGATCGACATCATCCCCGACGGCGCGGCGGCGGCCGATGGCCCCGACGCGGGGGGCGGGGGGGTGAAAAACGTCACCCGCCGGGTCGAGAGCGGCGC
>JAYRLF010000298.1:0-5513 GCA_041905385.1 Allosphingosinicella sp. | reverse complement strand
GAAACGATGCGGCAGCGCCGCCATCACCCGCCTTATGTCGAGCGGGCCGATGGCGGCGCTTCCTGCTTCGCTCATCAGCGGCCCTGCGGGCGCGGCCGGTTCTGCTGCTGCGCCGGCTGCTGCGCGGCCGGCTGCTGCGCGGGCTGCTGCGGCGGCGGCGCCGTCACGTTGAACGGCGTCGTATTGGCGTTCATCAGCGCGAGCACGGCGTCGGTGACGTTGATCGCCTGGTTGTGGGCGAGCGTCGCGTCGACGTCGACGGCGAGATTGGCGCCGCGCTGCTGCATGACCTGGCTGATCAGCGGGTTCATCCGCTGCAGGATCTGGTTGACGACGAACGCCTGGTTGCGGCGCACCGTCTCCTGGCGCTGCTGCAGCTCGTTCGCGGCGGCGGTGCGGCTGGTCTCCCAGGTCCGGGCGCGGGCCTGAAGCGCGGCGTCCGGCTGGGTGCCCTGAGGCAAGGCGTTGATCGCGGTCTGGATCGCCTGGCCCTCGGTTTGCAGTGGAGCGGTCAGCTGCTGCTCGCGCTGCTGGAGCTGGGTGATCTGGGCCTGGAGCTGCTGGCTGGCGGCGACGCACTGGGTGCAGGTTCCGGCGATCCGGTCGCGGTCGATGACGGCGATCACCGCCGCCGGCAGCTGCTGCGCCGAGGCGGCGAACGGGGTTGCGAGAGCGAGCGCGGCAAAGGCCGTGCCGAAGAAAAGTCTGTTCATCAGAATGCGGTTCCTACGTTGAAGGTGAAGAGCTTGGTGTCGTCGCCCGGCTCGCTCAACAGAGCGCGGGCGACGTCGATGCGGAACGGTCCGAACGGCGAGTTCCAGTTGACGCCGAAACCGACGGACACGCGGGGGCTGGGGGAGTCGCCCAGGAACAGCTCGCGGAACGGCGCGATTCCCACCCGCGTCAGGGTCGAGCCGGTCGGGCAATTCTGGGTCGGCGGAATCAGGGTGACGGCGCCGCCGACATCGGCGGTGCACTGATTCTGCGCGAGCGCATTGTTCGGGTCGATGTCGAGCAGCTGCGGCCGGCGCACGCCCCACAAGGCGCCGACGTCGACGAAGACCGACGGCCTCAGGCCGAGGTCGCGTGCGCCCGAACCGAGCGGGATCTCGAGCTCGGCACGGGCCAGATAATAAGCCCGGCCGCCGACCGAATCGTCGACGATCTCGCGCCGGTTGTCCGACAGCTCGAAGCTGGTCGGAACGCCATTGGCGTCGCGCTCGACGATATAGGGAACGCGCTGGACGCGCGGACCGACGCCGCGAATGTCGAAGCCGCGGATCTGCGGGCTGCCGAGGAAGAAGCGGTCGGTGAGGCGCAGCGGATCGACGTTGGGCGCACCCTCGTCGAAGCTGTGGACATAGCCGCCTTCGGCCGTGAGCGAGAAGATGAAGTTGTTGAAGACGTTCCAATATTTGGCGGCGCTGACGCGCGTGCGCAGATAGTGGACGTCGCCGCCCAGGCCGGCGAAATCCTGGCTGAACAGGAAGCGGTGGCCGTTTGTCGGGCGGATCGAATTGTTGAGCGTGCTGTAGAGCAGCGAGTAGCCGGCCGAGGAGGTCAGGCGATTGCCGAGCGTGTCGCAGAGATAGCGGCCGGCGAGCAGCGGATCGCAGGCCGGCGGCAGCGGGCCGGCGCCATCTGGATCGCTGAAATAGAGCGCCTCGCTCAGCGTGATCTCGTCATAGGTGAGCGAGTAGCGCAGCGCGAGGCTGAGGTTCTCGGTCAGCGGCACGCCCGAGCGGATCTGGCCGCCCGTGCTGACCTGCTGATAGGTGGTCTCGCGCTCGTTTCCGAGGAAGTTGAAGCTGTTATAGTCGCGCCGGAAGATGTCGAAGCCGATCGCGATGTTCCGGTCGAACAGATAGGGCTCGGTGAAGCCCAGCTCGATCGACTTGGAATAGCTCGAATAATTGACCGACGCGCGAAGCTCCTGGCCGCGGCCCATGAAGTTGCGCTGGCGGACCGATAGGTTGACCAGGAAGCGCTCAAGGCTCGAGAAGCCGGCCGAAAGCTGCAATTCGCCGGTCGCCCGCTCCTCGACCTCGACGCCGAGCACGACGCGATCCGGCGTCGAGCCCTGGGTCTGGGTGATCTCGAGATCTTCCTGGAAGAAGCCCAGCGAGCGGATCCGGTCGCGCGAGCGGCGGACGCGGACGTTGTTGAACGGGTCGCCTTCAGCGAGGCGGAACTCGCGCCGGATCACCTTGTCGCGGGTCGCGGTATTGCCGTTGATGTCGATCCGCTCGACATAGACGCGCGGCGTCTCGGCGACGCGGAACGTCACGTTCATCGTCAGTGCTTCGCGATTGCGCACGAATTGCGGGCGGACGTCGGCGAAGGCATAGCCGAACAGCCCGGCCAGCTCGTTGAGGCTGGTGACCGTGTCCTCGACCTGGCGGGCATTGTACCAGTCGCCATTGCGCATCGGCAGCCGCGCCTGAAGCGCCGTATTGTCGAAATCGCGAATGTCGCTCTGCACGGCGACGTCGCCGAATTTGTAGCGCTGCCCTTCCTCGATCACATAGGTGATGATGAAGTCGCGCCGGTCGGGCGTGAGCTCGGCGACCGCGGAGACGACGCGGAAATCGGCATAGCCCTGGGTCAGGTAGAATTGCCGCAATTTCTGCTGGTCGAAGGCGAGCCGGTCGGGATCGTAGGTGTCGTTGCCCTGGAAGATGTTCCACCAGCTCGCTTCGCGGGTGGCCATCTCGCCGATCAGGCGGCCGTCGCCATAGGCCTCGTTGCCGATGATGTTGATCTGGCGGACGCGCGAGCGCGGGCCTTCGTCGATCTCGAACACGACGTCGACGCGGTTCTGGTCGAGCTGGACGATCTGCGGATCGACCCGGGCGGCGTAGCGGCCCTGGCGGCGGTAGAGCTCGATGATCCGGGCGACGTCGGCGCGCGCGCGCGACCGCGTGAAGATTTGGCGCGGGGCGAGCCGGATCTCCGGCTGGATCTTGTCGTCCTTCAGACGGCGATTGCCCTCGAGCACGATCCGGTTGATGACCGGATTCTCGCGCACCTGGATGACGATGTCGCCGCTGTCCTCGCCGGCGATCTGCACGTCGGCGAACAATTCGGTCGCGTAGAGGTCGCGCAGCGCCTGGTCGAGCCGCTCGCGGTCATAGGCCTCGCCGGGCCGCAGCTGCGTGTAGGACAGGACCGTATCGGCCTCGAGCCGCTGGTTGCCGCTGACCGTCAGCGACCGGATCGTCCGCGGCGGCTCCGGTGCGACCTGGGCGGGCGCCGGCGGGAGCGTCGCGGGCGGCTGGGCCGCGGCGGGCTGGGCCTGCTGCGCGGCAGCGGGCGCCGCCAAGCCGCCGAGGATCGTGCCGACCAGCAGGGCGGCAATATGTCTACGAGCCTTCGGAAATTCGTTCGCCGTCACGCGTCCCCGCCTTTTTGATTGAGAGCCGGCAGCGAGGCCGGCCATGCTCCCTGTAGCTTGCTGCCCTGCCCCACAAAACTCAGCCGATCAAGCCGCCAAGCCTGGTAAAGAGACCAAAAGACGCCAGGTCGTTGAAGGTGACGAAGATCATCAAAGCCAGCAGCACCGCGAGACCTGTCCTGAAAGCCCATTCCTGGGCCTCCGGACGGAGCGGTTTCCGTCGAACGCCCTCGATGACGTAGAAGAGGAGGTGCCCGCCATCCAGCAACGGGATTGGCAAGAGGTTGATGAATCCCAGATTAATTGAGACGACCGTCATCAGCCAGAAGAAGGGCAGCCAGCCGAGGCTCGCCTGCTGGCCGGACACTTCGGCGATCTTGAGCGGACCGCCCAGCTCCTGGACCGAGCGGCGGCCGGTGATCACCTGGCCGAGAGCGGTCACCATCGTCTCGACCGTGCCGATCGTCGTCTCCACGGCCGCGCCGGGCAATTGGTAGAAAGGCAGGCGCTCGAATTGCAGCGCTCCGCTCGGCGGCGCGCCGAGCTTGCCGACCCGCGCCTCGTTGCCGAAGCTGTCGCGCTCGATCTCGGCCCGCGGCGTCGCCCGCAAAATGACCTCCCGGCCGTCGCGCAGCACGGTGAAGACCATCGCCTGCTCCGGCCGCAAGGCAACGTAGGAGCGAAGGTCGGCGAAGGTCTCGATCGCACGGCCGTCGATCCCGACGATATCGTCGCCGGCGCGGAAGCCGGCATTGGCGGCGACGCTGTCCGGCAGCGGTTGGCCGATCGTGGCGCGGCTGGCCGGATAGCCGATGGTCGCGAACATCACCATGAAGGCGATGATCGCGAACAGAAAATTGGTGAACGGTCCGGCGGCGACGATGATGAAGCGCTGCCACAGGGCCTTGGCCTGGAAGGTCTCGGCTCGCTCGGCGGCGGGCAGCGACAGCCATTCGTCCGAGGGCGTGCTCGCCGGATTCATATCCCCCTTGAACTTCACATAGCCGCCGAGCGGCATCCAGCCGACCTTCCAGCGCGTGCCGCGCTTGTCGCTCCAGCCGAAGATCTCGCGGCCGAAGCCGATCGAGAAGGTCTCCGCCTTCACGCCGAACAGCCTGCCCGCATAATAATGGCCGAGTTCATGGATGAAGATGAGCGGGCCGATGACGAGCAGGAACGCGCCGATCGTGAAGAGGAGGTTGGGGTTGCTCAAATCCGGAACTTTCCTGTCACGGCGGTGGCCTTGCGCCTTGCTTCCGCGTCGATCTCCAGCACCTCGTCGATCGACGAAGGCTCCCCCGGGTCGTAATCCGCGAGCACCTCGCCGACCACGGACGCGATATTGAGGAAACCGATCCGGCTTTCAAGGAAAGATGCGACCGCTATCTCATTGGCGGCATTGAGAATGGCAGGCTTCGCGCCGCCTTCGGCCAGCGCCTGGCGCGCCAGCGCGAGGCACGGGAAGCGCTCCAGGTCCGGCGCTTCGAAGCCGAGCGAGCCGATCCTGACCAGATCGAGCCGGGCGCAGGGCGTCTCCATCCGCTCAGGCCAGGCCAGCGTATAGGCGATCGGAATCCGCATGTCGGGCGCGCCCAATTGGGCCAGCACCGAACCGTCGACATATTCGACCAGGCTGTGGATCACCGACTGGGGGTGTACCACCACCTCGAGCGCCTCGTGACGGAGCGGGAAGAGGTGGAAGGCCTCGATCAGCTCGAGCCCCTTGTTCATCAGGGTCGCGCTGTCGACCGAGATCTTCGCACCCATCGACCAGTTCGGATGCGCCACCGCCTCGGCTGGCGTGACGGACCGCATCTCCTCGAGCGAGCGGCACCGGAACGGGCCGCCGCTGGCGGTCAGGATGACCCGGCGCACGCTCTCCGGGCGCGCTCGGTCGAAACATTGGAACACCGCATTATGCTCGGAATCGACCGGCAGCAGCGTCGCCCGATGGTCGGCCGCGGCCCTCGTCATCAGCGCGCCGGCGCTGACCAGGCTCTCCTTGTTGGCCAGCGCGACCGTCCGGCCGCCCTCGAGCGCGCGCATCGCCGGCTTGAGCCCGGCCCAGCCGACCATCGCCGCCATCGTCCAGTCGGCGCCGCAGCAGGCGACGTCGACG
>JAYRLF010000297.1:0-5525 GCA_041905385.1 Allosphingosinicella sp. | reverse complement strand
GATTCGCAGCGGGACATAGGGCGCGGACATTGGTCTGTTATGGTGGCTCAACGGCCCCTACGGAAGCGCGGGTTTCGGCTTTTCCACACCTATTCGAGGATGCCCTCGTGCAGCCGCAATACCCGGTCCATCTTCGCCGCGATCCTCTCATTGTGGGTCGCGACCAGGGCGGCGCTGCCCTCGTCGCGGACGAGGTGGAGGAACTCGGCGAAGACGACGTCGGCGGTGCTCTCGTCGAGATTGCCGGTCGGCTCGTCGGCGAGCACCAGAGCCGGCCGGTTGGCGAGCGCGCGCGCGATGGCGACGCGTTGCTGTTCGCCGCCCGAAAGCTTGCTCGGCCGATGGGTCAGTCGCTCGGCCAGGCCGAGTGCGCTCAGCAGGCCTTTGGCCCGCGCTTCGGCCTCGTCGCGCGTGCCGCCGTGGATGAGCTGCGGAATGACCACATTCTCGATCGCGTTGAAGTCCGGCAGCAGATGATGGAACTGGTACACGAAGCCGAGCGTGTCGCGCCGCACCCGCGTGCGGTCGGAATCGCCGAGCTCCGCCACCTCCTCGCCGGCGATTCGGATAGAACCCTCGAAACCGCCCTCGAGCAGGCCGACCGCCTGCAGCAGCGTCGACTTGCCCGAGCCGGACGGGCCGAGCAGGGCGACGATCTCGCCCTTGCGGACGTCCAGATCGATGCCGCGCAGCACGTCGATGCGGACCCCCGCCTGCTCGAAGCTGCGCTTGAGTTGGCGGACCTCGAGCACCTCACTCATAACGCAGCACCTGCACCGGATCGGTGCTCGCCGCCTTCCAGGACGGATAGAGCGTTGCGAGGAAGCTCAGGATAAGCGCCATCAGCACGATGGCGGTCACCTCGACCGGGTCGATCTTGGCCGGAAGCTCGGTCAGGAAGCGGATCGACGGATCCCAGAGATTCTGGCCGGTCACGGTCTGGACGACCCGGACGACGCCCTGGCGGTAATAAAGGAAGATCGCGCCGAGGATCATGCCCGCGATGATGCCGAGCACGCCGATCGTCAGGCCGACCGTCATGAAGACTTTCATCAGGCTTCGTCGCGACGCCCCCATCGTCCGCAGGATCGCGATGTCGCGCGTCTTCGCGCGGACCAGCATGATCAGCGAGGAGAGGATGTTGAAGACGGCGACGAGGACGATGATCGACAGCACCACGAACATCGCGACCCGCTCGACCTGCAGCGCCTCGAACAAGGCCGAGTTGATCGAGCGCCAGTCGTTGACGATCGCCCGGTTGGCGATGCTGGTTTCGAGCGGGGCGAGGATCTCGCCGACCCGGTCGGGGTCGGTCGTCTCGACCTCGATCATGCCGACCGCATCGCCGAGCAGAAGGTAATTCTGTGCCTCCTCGATCGGCATGACGACAAAGGCGCGGTCGAAATCGTAGAGGCCGACCTCGAAGATCGCGGCGACCTGATAGTCGACGATCCGCGGCACCGTCCCGAACGGCGTCGTCCGGCCCTGGGGCGAGATGATCGTGATCGAGCCGCCGATATTGAGGCCGAGCAATTGCGCCAGCCGCGAGCCGATCGCGACATTGTTGCTGCCCGGACGGAGCGCGGCCATCGAGCCGGCGAGCACATTCTGGTTGATCGTCCTGTTGGCCCGGATGTCGCTCATCGGCATGCCGCGCAGCAGGATCGCCTCGACCCGGCCCTCGTGGCTCGCCATCAGCGGCTGCTCGATCAGTGCATTGGCCGAGACAACGCCCGGCGTCCGTCGCGCCTGCTCCAGGATCGGCTGCCAATTTTCGAGCCGGTTGCCATAACCCTGGATCACGGCATGGCCGTTGAGGCCGACCACCTTCTCGAACAGCTCGGCGCGAAATCCGTTCATCACGCTCATCACGATGATCAGGGCGGCGACGCCGAGCATCACCGCGGCCAGGCTGATGCCGGCGACCAGGAAGATGAAGCCCTCGCCCTTGTTCGGCAGGAGATAGCGCCGAGCGATCATCCGCTCGTAGCGGGAGAGGATCATGACGGCTCCCCCAAGCCGTCATCCCGGCCTTGAGCCGGGATCTCACTTCCCTTTTCGGTCGTATTGAAAGGCAGTGAGATTCCAGCTTTCGCTGGAATGACCAGCTGGCGGGTCATCCCGTCAGCCTCGCCAGCGCGCTTTCGATGCTCAATTCCTCGCGCTCGCCGGTGGCGCGGCGCTTGAGCTCGACGACGCCTTTCTCGAGGCCCTTCGGACCGACGATCAGCTGCCAGGGCAGTCCGATCAGATCCATCGTCGCGAATTTGGCGCCGCCGCGCTCGTCGCGATCGTCGTAAAGCGTGTCGACGCCTGCATCGGACAGCTTGCCGTAAATCTCGTCGGCCGCGCTCGTCACATTGCCGTCGTCGGCGCGCATGTTGATCAGGCCGACGCGATAGGGCGCGACGCTCTCCGGCCAGACGATGCCATTGTCGTCATGGCTCGCCTCGATGATTGCGCCCATCAGCCGCGACACGCCGACGCCATAGCTGCCCATCTGCGGATGGACCTGGCCGCCGTCGGCGGTCTGCACCGTCAGCCCCATCGACGCGCTATATTTGGTGCCGAAGGCGAAGATGTGGCCGACCTCGATGCCGCGCCGGCTGCGCAGGCGGTCCGCCGGCACCGGGCAGTCGGCGACCTTGGCATGTTCCTCCTCCTCCATCGCGTAGAGGCCGGTCAGGCGGGCGATGGTCGAGGCGTCGGCGGCGAGCAATTCCTCGCGCGTCACCTCCTCGATCGCGGCGTCGTAGAAGAGCGCGCTCTCGCCGGTGTCGGCGAGGATGTGGAATTCGTGGCTGAGATCGCCGCCGATCGGTCCCGTCGGGGCGCGCACCGGCACCGCCTGCAGGCCGAGCCGGGCGAAGGTGCGCAGATAGGCGACGAACATCGCCTCATAGCTTGCCCGCAGCCCTTCCTCGTCGAGGTCGAAGCTGTAAGCGTCCTTCATCAGGAACTCGCGGCCGCGCATGACGCCGAACCGGGGACGGACCTCGTCCCGAAACTTCCACTGGATGTGGTAGAGCGTGCGCGGCAGATCGCGATAGGACCGGACGGCGTCGCGGAAGATGCCGGTGATCATCTCCTCGTTGGTCGGGCCGTAGAGCATCTCGCGCTCGTGCCGATCGAGGAAACGCAGCATCTCCGGGCCATAGGCGTCATAGCGGCCGGACTGGCGCCACAGATCGGCCGACTGGATGGTCGGCATCAGCACCTCGATGGCGCCGGCGCGGTCCTGCTCCTCGCGCACGATCTGCTCGATCTTGCGCAGGACGCGATGGCCGAGCGGCAGCCAGGCATAGATGCCGGCGGCGGTCTGGCGGATCAGACCGGCGCGCAGCATCAGCTTGTGGCTGACGATCTGGGCGTCTGCCGGCGTCTCTTTCATGACGGGCAGGAAATGTCGGGACAGGCGCATCGAGCTTGGCACTCTCAGGGGTTGGCTTCGTCGCCGGCTCTAGGTTGGCACGCTGGGCATGGCAACCACTCCAGGGGCTGTGGCAAGTCGGCCACAGGGGTGCGGCAAAGTGGCAGAGGTGGGCGATAAACCGATGACAAATCAGGAAGGCAGGCATAGCGTCCCGCCCACGCAACCAAGGACTTAGGCCTGGTTCGGGGAAGCTGATGCCCCGCTTGACCCTTGCGAGGTGGGACAAGTGTGTGGGCTCAGCATCACAAGGGGGTAGACGGCGCAAGCCGTCTCACGGGTGCCCGAGCGGAAACGCTCGGGCACTTGCGTTTTCGGGATCAGCGAATCCGGTTCTGCTATCGACGCGGGCCCTGTGCGCAGCTGATCCGCATCGAGCTGATCCGGTCGTTCCAGCGCGGGCCGACAAAGCCCACCTGGCCGGTGAAGGCCTGGGTCGCGCCGCCATGATTGACATGCTCGAAGGCCTGCAGCGAGCAGCCTGGATCGCATGACAAGGACGAGATCTGGTCATTCCAGCCTTCGGCGACCCGGCGGCCATCCTCTTCCTCGCGAATCCGGCCCCGCCGTCCGCTGAAATTTGCATCCGCATAATAGGTGCAGCTGCGGGCGCGATCCGGTCCGCGGCCGCCGAATCGGGGGCCGCGATCGCAGCTGACGCGGAGCGCGCTGATTCGATCGTTCCAGCCGTCGCCGACATAACGGACCTCGCCCGGGAAACGTTCGCTCCTGCCAGCGAAATTGGCATGCTCATAGACGATCAGGCTGCAGCGCCGGTCGCAGCGCACCGACGAGATCCGGTCATTCCAGTTCTGGCCGATCCAGGGCACGTCCTCGCCATCCGTCGCGACGCCCTGCGGACCCCGGAAATCGGCGTCGCCAAAATAGACGCAACGCCCGGCGCCATCCTCATCCCAACGCTCGCCCCGCTGTCCGCCGCCTGCGACAGCCGCCGTCACCCCGATCGCCAGGCCCGCGGAAACCAAAAAAGTATTCACAAGTGAGCGCATCAGCTCCTCCATTTCAGGACCGGAGCGAATTCATTACGTTACCGAAAGGAAGCGGGGCAAGACTCAGATCAGGCTGACCCGGCCACCGGCATGGCGCTCCAGTCGGCCGGATAATTCCAGCTCGAGGAGGGCCATCTGGACGTCGGCCGCAGGCCGCCCGGCCTGCCGGACCAGCTCGTCGACCGAGACCGGCGTCGGGCCGAGCAGCTCGGCAATCACCAGACCGTCCGAGGTTCCGGCTACGGGTTCCTCGCACGGCGGCGATCGCGGCTCGAACGTCTGCGCCTGAATCCGGCCGATCTGCCCTGGATCGAGCGCCTCCAGCACGTCCTCGGCGGTCTGGACCAACGTCGCGCCATCCCTGATCAGCAGGTTGCAGCCCTGGGCGCGCGGATCGAGCGGCGAGCCGGGCACGGCCATCACCTCGCGGCCATAGTCGCCGGCAAGCCGCGCCGTGATCAGCGAGCCGGAGCGCGGCGCCGCCTCGACGACCACGGTGCCGCGGGCAAGGCCGGCGATGATCCGGTTGCGCCACGGGAAATGGCGCGCGCGCGGCTCGGTCCCGGGCGGTTGTTCGGCGATCAGCACGCCGCGCTCGCCGATCGCCTGCTGGCGGCCGGCATTTTCGGGCGGATAGACGATGTCGATGCCGCCGGCGATCGCGGCGACCGTACCTGTCTCGAGCGCGCCGTCGTGGGCCGCGGAGTCGATGCCGCGCGCAAGACCGGAAACGACTACTTGTCCCGCCTGCCCAAGCGCCAGCGCGAGCTGCCGCGCGAAGCGACAGGCGGAGGCCGAGGCGTTGCGGGCGCCGACCAGCGCCACTGACGGCCGCTGCAACAAGTCCAGGTCTCCCGCGACGATCAATACCGGTGGCGGCGTGTCGATTTCCGCCAACGCGCCGGATAATTCGGCTCGCTTATGAAGAGATGCGTGGCGCCGAGCCGCTCGACCGTCTCGATCTCGCGCTCGACCGCGTCGCGTGCCGCGATCCTGAGCGGCCGGCCGCCGGCGCGTGCGGCAAGCTGGGGCAAGGCTTCGACCGCGGCTTCGGCCGATCCAAACCGCGCGATCATCTGGGCGTA
>JAYRLF010000296.1:2570-5539 GCA_041905385.1 Allosphingosinicella sp. | reverse complement strand
GCTTGTTGGTCAGCGGCGTGATGAAGCTCGACAGCAGATAGCCATGCGCCGCGTGCAGCTCGACCATGTCGAAGCCGGCGGCGAGCCCGCCGCGGACGGCCGCGACGAACTGGGCGATGACGTCGACCATGTCGGCGCGGGTCATCGGCCGCGGCACTTGGTTGTCCGGGCTCCATGGCACGTCTGACGCCGCCATGATCGGCCAGTTGCCGCGGTCCAGCGGCACGTCATAGCCCTCCCAGCCGACCTTGGTGCTGCCCTTCGGGCCCGAATGGCCGAGCTGCAGGCAGAATTTGGCGCTCGAAAAAGCGTGGACGAAATCGACGATCCGCCGCCACGCGGCGACTTGCGCGTCGGTATAGATGCCGGCGCAGCCCGGCGTGATCCGTCCTTCCGGCGAGACGCAGGTCATCTCGGTGTAGATCAGGCCGGCGCCGCCCTGCGCCCGCGCGCCATAATGGACGAAGTGGAAATCGTTCGGATCGCCGTCCACGGCCGAATACATCGCCATCGGCGAGACGACGATGCGGTTGGCGACCTCCATCTCGCGCAGCCTGAACGGCGCGAACATCGGCGGCGCCGGCTCGTTCACGGCGCGCCCGCGCGCCTTCGACTGGAACCAGCGCTCGACGCCCTCGAGCCAATCCTTGTCGCGCAGCCGCAGATTTTCATGGCTGACCCGCTGCGAACGGGTCAGCAGCGAATAAGCGAACTGGATCGGCTCGAAATGGAGATAACGGTCGAGCGTCTCGAACCATTCGGTCGAGTTGCGGGCGCTGTTCTGCAGCTTGAGCACCTCGAGGTTGCGCTCGGCCTGATATTCGGCGAGCGCCGCGTCCCGGTCGAGGCCCGGCCGGCTCAGCACCTCGGCCAGCTTGATCGCATCCTCGAGCGCCAATTTGGTCCCCGATCCGATCGAGAAATGCGCGGTATGGGCGGCATCGCCGAGCAAGATCAGATTGCGGTAGGACCAGTGGTTGCAGACGATGCGGCGGAAGGTGAGCCAGGCCTGCGGCCCGGGCAAATGCGCCGCGTTGGACATCAGCGCATGGCCGTCGAGATATTTGGCGAACAGCCGCTCGCACAAGGCGATCGCCTCGTCCTGGCTCATCCGGTCGAGGCCGAGCCCGGCCCAGGTGACCGGATCCATTTCGACGATGAAGGTCGAGAGTTCGTCATCGAAGCGATAGGCGTGCGCCCAGACCCAGCCCGCTTCGGTCTGCTCGAACGCGAAGGTGAAGGCGTCGAACACCTTTTTCGTGCCGAACCAGAAGAATTTGTTGCGCCGAACCTGGATGTCGACTCCGAAATGCGGCTCGTAAGCCGTTCGAATCCGGCTGTTCGCGCCGTCGGCCGCGATCACGAGATCGTAATCCGCCCAATCGTCGAGGTCGGCGCTCGCCTCATGCTCGAACCGGAGATTGACGCCGAGCGCGCGGGCACGGTCCTGCAGGATGGCGAGCAGCCGCTTGCGGCCGATGCCGATGAATCCGTGCCCGGACGAGCGGATCGTCTCGCCATGGATGTGCACGTCGATATCGTCCCAATGGGCGAACTCGTCCCGGATCACCGCGCCCGAGACGGGATCGTTCGCCATCAGATTCTCGACCGTCTGATCGGAGAAGACGACGCCCCAGCCAAACGTGTCGTCGGGCCGGTTGCGTTCGAACAGGTCGATATGATGCGCCGGATCGCGCAGCTTCATCGATATCGCGAAATAGAGCCCGGCCGGTCCTCCGCCCAGGCACGCGATCCGCATCCTCGCCTCCAATAGTTTAAGGCTAAAATATCTCGTCGGCGGACGCCGTCAAGGCCCGTGGAGCCGCGGCTTCGAATGGGCCCGCTCGGGCCGGTGCGTTCTCGGCGGACCGGTGGGCATGAACGGCGGCAGCGGCGGGCGCAGGTCCCGGCGCTTACTGACAGCTTTTTCGACCAACGAACGTGCCGCGATCGGCTCCGCGGCAAGGGAGCCGGGTCACCTTCCGGCGAGTCCTGACAGATTGACGTCGAAGACGTCGTAGCCGCGCAGCGCTGCGAATCAGGCCACCAGATCGGTCGGCGCCGAGCCCCAATGCGTTTCGGTAAAGCGCCAGCCTCGTTGGGTTAGCCTATAGCCTGTCGCGTCGACATGGGGGCGGCAGCTCGGCCCGCTTTCGACCAAGCCGGCGCGTACCAGCCGGCTCAGCTCGGCGTCCGACAGGATGGTCCGCGGGTAGGGCTCGAACTGGTTGAGCGCGAACGCGAGCTTCTTGACCGAGCGCATTTCTTCCTCGGTCGGTTGATCTTCAAGCACGTCGGGCTCCCATGATTCGCGGCAAGGCTAGCCAGCAAAATCGTGGGACACAATTGCTTCCGGCTCATGTCATCGAACTGTCACGCACATGTCACCGATTTTGCCTCAATTCGATCTAGCCCAAGGGCGGGTTCTTGGCCGGGAGGTCATGTGCAGCGACGACATTCAGAGGCTATTTGGCCGCGCCGCGGAGCTGCGCGATGAAGAAGCCGCGCCTGCTGCTCGTCGAGGATGACGCGGCGCTCGCGGACCTGCTCGAATGGCATTTCCGCCGCGAGGATTTCGAGGTCGAGCAGACGCCCGACGGCGAGGAAGCGCTGATGATGGCGCAGGATCACGTGCCCGACATCGTCCTGCTCGACTGGATGATCGAGGGCGTCTCAGGGATCGAGGTCTGCCGCCGGCTGCGCAAGGCGACGCCGACCGCGAATGTGCCGATCATCATGCTGACCGGCCGGGCCGAGGAAACCGATCGGGTCCGCGGCCTCGAGACCGGCGCCGACGATTATGTCACCAAGCCGTTCAGCCCACGCGAACTGATCGCCCGCGTCCGGGCGGTGCTGCGCCGCGTGCGGCCCGCGCTCGCCGGCGAGCAATTGCGGCTCGCCGATCTCGAGATGGACATCGTCCGCCACAAGGTCCGCAGGGCAGGGCGCAACATCGCGCTCGGACCGAC
>JAYRLF010000296.1:0-2560 GCA_041905385.1 Allosphingosinicella sp. | reverse complement strand
ATCCCGCCCGCGTCTTCTCGCGCGAGCGCCTGCTCGACGCCGTCTGGGGCCGCGACCGGGACATCGAACTGCGCACCGTCGACGTTCACATCCGCCGGCTTCGCCGCGCGATCAACATCGAAGGCCGGCCCGAGCTGATCCGCACGGTTAGGTCCGCCGGCTATGCCCTGGACGAGGATGCGGTCTGAATGTTTCCTCGCTGTCGCCGAAAGCGATGGGGAGGATATAAATCACCAACAACATTCAGAATCCGAACGACATGGCATTGCAACTGACAGCCCTAAGCGACCCCAACCGCCGTCTCCCGTTGATGATCGCGGCCGGGCTCGCTCTCGTGCTGTTCGCCTGGTGGCTGACTTTGCCCGATACCGGACCGCCCGCGCCGCCGCCGCCAAGCGCCCCGACACCCGCACCCGTCGCGGCCACGCCTTCGCCGGCGCCCGCCCCGCCCGCCGCACCCGCCGCCACTCCCGAAGGTCTGCGCCTGTTCGGCCTGACCGGCTCGGGCGCGATCATCGGCATGGCCGACGGCTCGCAGCGGCTGGTCCGGATCGGCCGCGAGGTGATGCCCGGGCTGACCCTGGCGGAGATCCGCCAGCACAGCGCCCTGCTCCGCTCCGCCGCGGGCGAGTTTCAGCTCGATTTCCAGGGTGTCGCGGCGGCGCAGGGTCAGGCGCCTGCCGCTGCGCCGGCCGCTTCTGCGTCCGCCTCGGACGCGCAATTGCGCGACGAGACCTTGCGCTATCGGCTCGGCCTCGAACCGAACCGGACCGGCGGCCGCGTCGACGGCTTCACCATCCGCCCCGGCGCCAACCTTCCGGCCCTGCAGCGCGCCGGCCTGCGGCCTGGCGATCGTATCCTGAGCGTGAACGGCAGTCGCATGGACGAGGAGCGCCTGCTCGAGCTCGCCTGGACGATCGCCAATTCGGACCGCACCGAATTTGAATATGAGCGCGACGGCCGCCGCCAACGCGCCGCCGTCCGCTAGTCTCATTTTCTCGCAGAGACGCAGAGATCGCAGAGACGCAGAGATCGCAGAGATGCCGATACGGCGACAAAGTCCGGACCGGGCGACGCCCTTATAATGTTGATGCCGGCTTCGCCGGATTGTCGCCTTAACCTCGGACTCTCTGCGATCTCTGCGTCTCTGCGAGAACAAAAATCGGGCATCCGAGGCGCTCCGGCCAAGCATCAATATGACACCGTAATGACGTCCACGTTACGGTTATAAGTCATTGTGATTGCACAGATATTACTTACGCCGCTGTAACAGAAGCATCACAAATCGCCCCTAGCCCGCGAATCCGAAAGCGGCCGGCCGGAAACGAGTCGCTGCTTCGCAACGCCGCACTCAAAGGGGGCATTATATGTCGAGGTTCCGCGCGCTTCTCCTTCTCAGCACCATGATTCCGCTCGCCGCTTGCGGTGCCGACGATATCGCCTCGCCGGGTGAGGGCGTGATCATCGTCCCGACTCCGACTCCGACCCCCACGCCGACCCCGACTCCGACCCCGACTCCGCCAGGTGGACCGGCCGCGAGCTGCCCGGCCGGCACCACCGATGGCGGCGTCGTCGGCAATTATCGCGCCTGCCAGCTGCCCAGCCGCTTCACCCAAGACACGACCGTTCAGAACATCGCCGGCGTCGCTTACTCGCTGGTCGGCCCGGTCAATGTCGGCACCGACGTCGGCGGCGACGGCGCCGCAGCCGGCGGCCAGGCGGTCACGCTCACCATCCAGGCCGGCGCCGTCCTGTTCGGCTCGGCCGGCAACGACTATTTGGTCGTCAACCGCGGCTCGCGCATCCAGGCGGTGGGCACCGCCGCCAGTCCGATCGTCTTCACTGCCCGCGCCAACCTCGCCGGGACCACCACCGATTCGAGCCAAGGCCTGTGGGGCGGCGTCATCCTGCTCGGCCGCGCGCCGATCAGCGACTGCAACACCAGCGTGCCGGGCGGCTCGGCCCAGTGCCAGACGATCATCGAGGGTACGACCGGCGCGCTCTATGGCGGCGCCTCGCCGAACGACAATAGCGGCACCATGCAATATGTGCAGATCCGCTATTCGGGCTTCTCGATCGCGCCGGGCAACGAGCTGCAGGGCTTGACCCTCGGCGGCGTCGGCCAGCTCACCACGCTCGACCATATCCAGATTCACAACAGCTCGGACGACGGCATCGAGATTTTCGGCGGCCGGCCCAACCTCAAATATCTGGTCATCACGGGCGCCGACGACGATGGGCTCGACACCGATTTCGGCTATCGCGGCACGATCCAGTTCGTGATCGGCGTCCATCGCGATTCGTCGAACGGCGACTCGATGATCGAGGCCGATACGAACGGCAATGAGGAGGCGACGCCGCGCCAATATACTCGCGTCTCCAACGCGACTTTCGTCGACAAAGGCACGACCCAGGGGGGCAACACGATGCTGCTGCGCGGCGGCACCGATTATGCGCTGCTCAACAGCGTCGTCGTCGGTCCCCAGGCCTGTCTCGACATCGACGCGACCAACGGCTCCACGACCCGCGCCGCCGACGCGGCCCAGCAGGATCTCGGACC
>JAYRLF010000295.1:0-5593 GCA_041905385.1 Allosphingosinicella sp. | reverse complement strand
GGCCGCTTCTCGGAGCTGCTCGCCAAGGCGGTCGACCGCGGCGCGCTCGACCAGGAGATGAGCGCGGGCGAGAAGAGCGCGATGCGCCAGTTCCTCGCTTTCTACGGCGGGCTGAACGAGCGCGGCGCCTACACGCCGGACGGCCGATCCGGCTATGTCCAGCCGCCCGGCGCCTATCGCGACGGCGGCCGCTTCGTCGGCCCGCTCAACCTCGCCGATTTCATCGCCATTCCCGCGGCCGGCCTGCCGATCGTGTTCGAGGAATTCTTCGACCAGCAGTCGCCGATGCTGCAGCCGGTCGGCGGCATGGACCGGATCGCCCACGCGCTCTACGAGCAGGTCCGGCCGAACGTGCGACTGAACAGCCCGGTCGCCGAGATCAGGCGGCGCGGCGACGGCGTCCGCATCCTCCATGGGTCCGGCCGGCAGGCGCTCGATGCGGATTATTGCGTCTGCACCCTGCCGCTCAACCTGCTGCAGCGGATCCCCAGCGACTTCTCGCCGGCCAAGCAGGCGGCGATCCGCGACATGCCCTATCTGCCGAGCGTCAAGGTCGCCTATCAGAGCCCGCGTTTCTGGGAGGAGGAAGGGATTTACGGCGGGCTCGGCTGGACCGACCAGCCGAACGAGAATCTGCTCTATCCGTCGGGCGGCTGGCATTCGGACAAGGGCGTGCTCGTCGCCGCCTATGTCGCCGGCTGGACCGGCCCCAACCATCCGCAGGAATTCACCGCCTTGAGCCATGCCGAGCGCGACCGGATCTGCCGCGCCTCGGTCGAGCGCATGCATCCGGGCAAGTCGGCTTTGCTCGACCGCGGCGTCACCGTCGCCTGGGCGCTGACGCCCTGGTCGGAGGGGGTCGGGCCGTTTCATCCGGAGTGGTTCGCCAATCCGCGCGGCGAGCGTTACAACGAGCTGATGCGGCCGGAAGGGCCGATCGTCTTCGCCGGCGAGCATCTCAGCTACATCGTCTTCTGGCAGGAGGGCGCGGCCTTGTCCGCCCATGCGGCGATGCAGGTGCTGACCGAAATGGCAGGTCAGCGGCGGGCGGCTTAGGAGAGACGGCTCAGGTCGTCGGCAAGGGCTGCGGCCGGCACTCCCGCGCCGCATCCTCGACCAAAGGCGCGAGCGCCAGCACCGACCGATAGCGCGTCCGCCAGTCGAAGCCGCAGGCCTCCATCAGCATCGCCTCGCCGGCGCCGAGCGCATAAGCGGCGAGCCGGCCCTCGCGCGCCAGGTCCGGCGACGCCAATGCGGACAGCAGCTCCCGCTCGCGCGCAACGGCGTCGTCGCGCGCGGCCTGGTCGCCGGAACCGCGGCCGATCGCGATCTCGGTCCAGCGGGCGACGCCTTCCTGCCAGAGCTGGAAATCGAAATAGGTCCAGTTGCGCTCGCCGGCGGCCGTGGCCAGCGTGCGCCGCAGCGCGGCGTAGCGCCGGGCGAGCGGCACCAGCGGGCCGCCGCCGCGCGCGGCCAGCGCTGCCGCCAGCGCGCGGGCGGCATGGCCATGCGCCTGGACGAGATCGGGGCGCTGATAGGGGAAGGGGAAATTCAGCATCCACATGCCGGTCCGGTCGTCGCCGGCCAGGCCGAGCGACTCGACCCGCGCATAATAGTCCGGCAGCGCCGCCTGATACTGGTGGAAATGCTCGTGCCAGATGGTCGCGCGCCAGCGCACCGGCGTCAGCTGGGTCGCCTCCGGCGTGCCGATGACGATGGTCGAGGGCGGGCCGAAGACCGGCATCGCGGCGAGCAGGTTCGCCGGCAAAGTCGAGCGCGGGCGGGCGGCGCCGTGGCAGCCGGTGGCCGCATCCAGGCCGGCCGGACTGAAGCCCGCCGGGACCGAGGGATGGCAGAGCAGCAATTCGCGGCCCTCGCGCACCAGCAGCATGCCGAACGGCGCCCGGCCATAGCCCGGCCAGAGCCGCTCGCCTTCGCTGCGCGCCACCGCCTGCGCCGCCGCCAGCTCGGCGGTCAGCGGCTCGGCGGCCGGCGCCGCCTGGAGGGCGATCGCGGCGAAGAGGGTTGCGAGCGAAAAGGCCATGAAGGTTCCGTTCCGACAAGGACCGCCGACGATGCGGCGGCGCACTGAACGCGTGGTGAATGGTGGGGCCGCGCGCGCCGGCCCGCACAAAATGCCTGCTTGGTCGAAATCGCCGCGCCGCTGGTCGAAAGGCTTTGGGGAGCCCTTCGCCAAGGCGTATTGGAACGGGGTCAATCAGGGGAGGATCATAAGATGCTGAAGCATGTCTTGCTCGCGGCCGCGCTGTCGCTTCCTTTCGCCGTCGCCCAGGCCGCGCCGGCCGACGTCGCCGCCGCGGTCTCGGCGCCGGGCCGGCCCGCCGATGCCGTTCAGCTCGACGAGGTGCGCCGGCCCGCCGAGGTGCTGACCTGGCTCGGGCTCGAGCGCGGCGACCGCGTGCTCGATTACTTCACCGGCACCGGCTATTATGCCGAGATCATGGCCCGCGCGGTCGGCCCGCAAGGGTCGGTGACCGGCTGGAACGCGCCCGGCTTCGGCCGCAACGAGCGGGTGGTGGCCGCGCTCAACGCGATCCGCCAGCGCTCGCCCAACACCAGCTTCTATTCGACGCCGACGACGGCGATCGCGCTGGCGCCGAACGCCTATGACTTCGTCATGGTCCATCTCGTCTATCACGACGCCTATTGGGAGAGCGCGCGCTTCGGCCTGCCGCGGATCGACCCCAATACGGTGACGCAGGCGATCTTCCAGGCGACCAAGCCGGGCGGGACGGTGGCGGTGATCGACCATATCGCCGGGCCCGGGCGCGAGACTCGCGCAGAGGTCGAGGCGACCCACCGCATCGATCCGGCCGTGGTGCGCGCCGATTTCGAGCGCGCCGGCTTCGTCTTCGACGGGCAATCGGAATTGCTGCGCAATCCGCAGGACGACCGCAGCAAGAATGTGTTCGACCCGAGCATCCGCGGCCGCACCGATCGGTTCGTCTATCGGTTCAGACGGCCGCGCTGAGCGCCTACTGGGCGTTGGTCTCGGCGCCCGTAAACTGATTCTGGATCAAGGCGGCTTCGTTCGGATTGAGCACTGCTGCAGCGCCGTCATTGCCGATCACGATCGTCCAGACGGTGCCGCCGCGGCAGGTCGCGCGCCAGACCGGCAGGCCCTGATAGGTGCCGCCCGCTTCGGCGCTGTTGACGACCTGGCAGTCCTGGCCGGAATCGCGGATCGCATTGGCGAACACGGCGAGCCGTTGCGCTTCCGGCAAGGCCAGGATCCGATCCTGCGACGCCTGCGAATTGACGACGGGCTCGGCCGGCTGCGGCGCCTGCTGATTGGGCGCGCCGTCGCCGCAGGCGGCGGTCGCCAGAGCCAGGACGATGATGGTGATGGAATTGCGCATGATCGGTCCTCCTTCAGACCGTTGGCACCGGGACTCGAAAGAGCTGCGGCCTCGAGATTGTTCCGTGGAATCCGGCCCGGTCAGGTGAGGAACGGCCCCTTCGCGCTCTTTCGCGCCTGGCCCGCGGGCACGCCGGCCAGCTCGCGAAACGCGCGCGCCATGTGCGCCTGGTCGGCAAAACCCTGTTCGGCGGCATGGCCAGCGAGGGACTGGCTGGCCGGCACGCCTTCGAACGCTTTCTGGAAGCGGAGCAGCCGCAAATAGCGGCGCGGCGGCATGCCGACATGGCGCGCGAACCAGCGCTGCAGGGTGCGGGCGGACATGCCGATCGCCTGCCTGTCCTCGACCGTGGCCGCATCGACGATCGCGCGGCCGATTTCCGCCAGGTCCGGCGCTCCGTCGAGCAGCTCTTCCGCGGCCGCGAAGTCGGGAAGTGTGCGCGCGACCGGCCCGTCGAAGGGCAGCCAGCGCCCGCGGGCCGCGTCCAGCGGAGCGTTGCCGAGCAGCGACCAGGCCCAGGGCCAGAGCCGCACCGCAGCGAATCGCGAATCGCCGCTGACCGCGAACGGCTCGGGCGCCTCGATCAGGCCGACCATGAAGGTCTCCGGCTGGTCGCCATTCCAGCGCGAATGGCCGGCGAGCCGGCGGATGATCTCGACGCAGCCATCCGGCGTCGCCTGCTGCTCGATCCACTGCTCCGCATCGCCCGCTGCTTCGAGCGTCCAGAAGGTCTTGATCAGCCCGGCGAGATGCGGGGCGGGCGGGTATTCGCGATAGTCCACGTCGCGATCAGGCCGCATTTGTCGCGTTGATACAAGACAGGGTGGCTCCGACGGTCCACTCTCCCTGCAGCGGACGAGGGAGGCGACGATGAAAAGAGCGATGGGTGCGGCGTTGGCGCTGCTGCTGACGGGTCAGGCGCCGGAGCCGGCGGGCGTCCAGGACCTGGCCTGGATGAGCGGGAGCTGGGAAAGTGAGTCGGCCGGACGCTGGACCGAGGAAAGCTGGCTGCCGCCGCGCGGCGGCGCGATGCTCGGCCTCAGCCGGAGTGGCCGCGAGGAAGCGATGCGCGAATATGAATATCTGCGCATCCAGGCCGGGGCGGACGGCGTCCCGGTCTATCATGCGTCGCCCGGCGGACGCGCGCCGGTCGGCTTTCGGCTGGTCGCGCATGACGCCGCCAGCGCCACGTTCGAAAATCCGCAGCACGATTTCCCGCAGCGCATCCATTATCGCCGCGACGGCGACACGATGGTGGCGACCATCTCGGCGATCGACGGCTCGAATGCGATGCGCTGGACCTACCGGCGTCGCTGACAAGTCACGAAAGCCCGCTTATCCTGCGCCGGCAGGAGGGACAGGATGGCCGAGATCAAGACCAAGCCGACCGAGGTCGGCGTCGACACGTTTCTCGAAAGCGTCGCCGATCCGCAGCGCCGCGAGGATGCGAAGCGGGTGATCGCGATGATGGCGCGGCATTCAGGTCACAAGCCGGCCATGTGGGGCCCGAGCATTATCGGCTTCAGCCGCTATCATTACAAATATGACAGCGGCCACGAAGGCGACATGTGCCGGATCGGCTTCTCGCCGCGGGCCAAGGAACTGGTCCTCTACGTGTTGACAGGGGCCGAGGATCAGCCGGCCCTGCTCGAACGGCTCGGCAAGCATCGCACCGGCAAATCCTGCCTCTACATCAAACGGCTTGCCGACGTGGACGAGGAGGTGCTCGACCAGCTGATGGGCCGCTGCATGGACTATATGAACGAGAAATATCCCGACGGCGCTTGACCTGAGCCGCTCAGGCGCGGCCCCAGGAAGGCGCCGAACGATTGCGGCCGCCCAGGATCCCGCCGAGCGTCGTGACGCCTCGGCCGGTTCAGCCGGCCTTCATCTTGCGGAGCCGAAACGTTGTGCCTCCGCGACAAAATGTGCTTGCGTCCTGCTACAGTTGTGGCATGCTACAAAAGTAGCAGATGAGGACCTCCATGATCGATTCGCTTCCGCGCCGCGAGCGCGAGATCTTCGAAATCCTGTGCAGCGCCGGCGAGGCGACCGCCGCCGACGTGCGCGCGGCGATGGCCGATCCGCCGAGCTATTCGGCGGTCCGGACCCTGCTCGCGCGGCTCGAGAGCCGCGGCGTGGTCAAGCACAGGACGGTCGACCAGGCCTATGTCTACAAGAGCGTGCCGCAGCCGTCGAAGGTGCGCGAATCG
>JAYRLF010000294.1:0-5598 GCA_041905385.1 Allosphingosinicella sp. | reverse complement strand
TCTACGCGGCGGCCGGCTATGTCGTGGTCTCGGTCAATCCGCGCGGCTCGACCTCCTATGGCGAGGAGTTCGCGAACCTGATCCACCATGCCTATCCCGGCAACGACTATGACGACCTGATCAGCGCGGTCGATGCGGCGATCGCCCAGGGCTATGCCGATCCGGAGCGGCTGTTCGTCACCGGCGGCTCGGGCGGCGGCGTACTCACCGCCTGGATCGTCGGGCGCACCAATCGCTTCCGCGCCGCGGTCACGCAGAAGCCGGTGATCGACTGGACCAGCTTCGTGCTGACCGCCGACAATCCCGGCTTCTTCTCGCGCTACTGGTTCGGCCGCTTCCCGTGGGAGGACCAGGAGGCCTTTTGGCGGCGTTCGCCATTGTCGATCGTCGGCAATGTCCAGACCCCGACCATGGTCGTCGTCGGCGCTGAGGATTATCGCACCCCGGTCAGCGAATCGGAGCAATATTATACGGCGCTGCAGCTGCGCGGCGTGCCGACCGCTTTGGTGAAGGTGCCCGGCGCCAGCCATGGCGGCCTCGCGGCCCGGCCGTCGCAAAGCGGCGCCAAGGCGCGGGCGATCCTGGCCTGGTTCGAACGTTATCGGGACGGAATGCCGGCGCGAGCGGCCTCGGCGACGAGCGGCAGCGACTGATCCGACCGCCCGATTCGGGTTCGCGCGGAGGCGCGGAGACGCGGAGGATGCGGGCGACAGCCCGCTGGATCGTCAGGGTTCGCTGTGGGTTCGACGCGCGCAGGATTCTCTGCGTCTCCGCGTCTCCGCGCGAACCAAAAACGGAGTTGAACGGCGCTGCGCGCGAAGTGTTACGCGCAGCGGCGGATCGGATTGATCTCGGCGAGCCAGGCGCGGGCCTGGCGTTGCGCTTCGGCGATCTCGCGCGCGGTCATGTCCTCGCTGATGTCGGCGCGGCATTCCTGCGCGAGCGTGCTGCCGTTGAGCGCGGCGAGATTGAACCATTTGTGCGCTTCGATCAGGTCGACGGCGACGCCGCCGCTGCCGGTCGAATAAGCGATTCCGAGTTCGTACAGGGCCTGAACGTTACCGGACGCCGCATCGGCGATCCGGCTTTCGATCAGAAACGCGGCCGATCTGAGACTGTGACCCATCTGACATGCCCCCAGTTTCCTTGCCTGTCCTGCGCTGTCTGGGGCACGGCGTGCAAACAAATGGTTAACGCCATTTTGAGCAAATTACGGAGGGCTCACCGGCAGATTGTCGATCAGGCGGGTCCGGCCGATCCTGGCGGCGGCGAGCAGCCGCGCCGGCCGGTCGAGCGCCTCCAGCGGCGCCAGCGTCGCGGCGTCGCACAGGGCGACATAGTCGATCGGGTCGAAGCCGGCCGCCGCGAGCCGCTCGCGCGCCCGCTCGAGCGCCTCGGCGACCGGGACGCCGTCGGCAAGCGCCTGGGCGCCCTCGCCCAGGGCGCGGGGCATCGCCCGCGCCGCCCGGCGCTCCTCGTCGGACAGATAGGCGTTGCGCGACGACAGAGCGAGGCCGTCGGCATCGCGCTGGGTCGGGACGCCGACGATCTCGACGCCGAGATCGAGGTCGCGCGCCATCGCCCGGATCAAGGCGAGCTGCTGATAATCCTTCTCGCCGAACACGGCCACGTCGGGACGGACCTGGCCGAGCAATTTGGCGACCACGGTCGCGACCCCGTTGAAATGGCCAGGGCGCGACGCGCCTTCCAGGCCCTCGGTGACGCCGCTGACGCTGATCGTGGTGGCGAAGCCTTCGGGATACATGGCGTCCGCTTCCGGGGCCCACAGCAGGGCGCAGCCCTCACCTTCGAGCATGCGCGCGTCGCTCGCCTCGCGGCGCGGATAGGTGGAAAGATCCTCGTTCGCGGCGAACTGGAGCGGATTGACGAAGATCGAAGCGACGACATGGTCGGCCCGGGCGCGCGCCTCGGCGACCAGCGCCATATGGCCGGCATGAAGCGCGCCCATGGTCGGCACCAAAGCGATCCGGCCGCCATCGGCGCGCAGGGCGGCGACCGCCTGTCGCAGCGTCTCCACGTCACGGATGATTTGCACCGCCTGAACGCCTCCGATAGAGGGCAATGAGGGCGGGTCTTTGGCCGCGCCAGGGTTCAAGATCAAGTATCCGAGGGTAACATCGCATGGCCGGAAATGGCCCGCATTTCCTTGTTTTCGCGAATGAGAAAGGCGGCACCGGCAAGTCCACCACGGCGGTGCACTGCGCGGTTGCGCTGGCGGTCCAGGGCCGCCGCGTCGCGGCGCTCGATCTCGACACGCGCCAGCGCACGCTTGGCCGCTATCTCGACAATCGCGCCGCGACGGTGAAGCGCCAGCAGCTCGATCTCGCGATGCCGGTATACGAAACGTTCGATCCGGCCAAAGGCGAGCCGCTCGAGGCGGTGGTCGCCCGGATCGCCGAGCAGGCCGAAATGGTGGTGATCGATACGCCCGGCCGCGACGACCCCCATGCGCGGGCGGCGATGATCCTGGCCGACACGCTGGTGACGCCGATCAACGACAGCTTCGTCGATCTCGACCTGATCGGCGAGGTCGACGCCGAGACCTATCGAGTGCGGCGGCCGAGCTTCTACGCGGAGCTGGTCTGGAACAGCCGCACCCAGCGCGCCAAGACCCATGGATCGAGCGTCGACTGGGTCGTGCTCCGCAACCGCATGCAATATGTCGAGGCGCGCAACATGCGCCGGGTCGGCGACGCCCTCGCCGAGCTGTCGCGCCGGGTCGGATTCCGGGTCATTCCAGGCCTCGGCGAGCGCGTCATCTATCGCGAGCTGTTTCCGAAGGGGCTGACCCTGCTCGACCTCCAGCAGATCGGCCATGCCGGCATCGCCCATGTCGCGGCCCGCCAGGAATTGCGCGAGATGATCGCCGGCCTGGCGTTGCCCGAATCAGACTCCGAGGCGCCGCGGGTCGCCGCGGCCGGCTGATGCTGCTCAAGCTGATCATCGTCCTCGCTTTGATCGCGGGGATCATCATCCTGATCCGGCGCGGCACTGTGCGGCCGCCGAAGCGGATGCCGATGGCGGAAGCGCGTGCCTTGCTCGGCCTGACGGAACAGGCGAGCGCCGCCGACGTTCGCGAGGCGCACCGGCGGCTGATCCAGAAGGTGCATCCCGATGCGGGCGGCTCGGCGGAGCTGGCCACCCGCGTCAATGCGGCGCGCGACGCGCTGCTCACGGAATTGAAACGGAGATAGACGAGCCGATGGCCCACAATTTCGCCCCGACCTCGCTGCGCGAATACGACATTCGCGGGATCGTCGGAAAGACGCTCGGGACCGACGACGCCTACGCAGTGGGCCGCAGCTTCGGCACATTGGTCGTGCGCGGCGGCGGCCGCCGCGTCGCGGTCGGCCGCGACGGGCGGGAAACCTCGCCGGCGCTGGAAGCCGCGCTGGTCCGCGGCCTCAACGAAAGCGGCGTCGACGTCATTCGGGTCGGGCTCGGGCCGACGCCGATGCTCTACTTCGCGGCGGCCGAATTGGGCGTCGACGGCGGCATCATGATCACCGGCAGCCACAATCCGTCCGAATATAACGGCTTCAAGATGGTGCTGCGCGGCAACGCTTTCTTCGGCGCGGACATCCAGCAGATCGGCCGGATGGCAGCGGCCGGCGACTGGGAGGACGGCGCCGGCTCGGTCGGCGACGCGGAGGTGACCGAAAACTATGTCGACCGGCTGCTGAAGGGGTTCGACGGCGCCGCCTATCGGATCGGCTGGGATGCCGGCAACGGCGCCGCCGGGCCGATCGTCGAGCGGCTCGTCACGCGCCTGCCCGGCGAGCATCACACGCTCTACACCGAGGTCGACGGCCGCTTCCCGAACCATCATCCCGATCCGACCGAGGAGAAGAACCTCGCCGACCTGAAGGCCCTGGTCGCGGACAGGGGCCTCGATTTCGGCATCGCCTTCGACGGCGACGGCGACCGGATCGGCGCGGTCGACGGCAGCGGCCGGGTCGTGTGGGGCGACCAATTGCTCGCCATCCTGGCCGAGCCGGTGCTGAAGGCGGTGCCGGGCGCGACCATCATCGCCGACGTCAAGGCGAGCCAGACGCTTTATGACCGGATCGCCGAGCTCGGCGGAACGCCCTGCATGTGGAAGACCGGACACAGCCTGATCAAGTCGAAGATGAAGGAGACCGGCGCGCCGCTCGCTGGCGAGATGAGCGGCCACATCTTCTTCGCCCATGATTATTACGGTTTCGACGACGCACTCTACGCGGCGGTGCGGCTGATCCGTGCCGTCACCCAGCTCGGCGGCTCGCTGACCGCTTTGCGTTCGGCCATGCCGGAGGTGGTCAACACGCCCGAGCTGCGCTTCCAGGTCGACGAGAGCCGCAAGTTCGCCGTCGTCGACGAGGTGCTCGACCGGCTCGCCGCCGACGGCGCCGAGGTCGACCGCACCGACGGCGCCCGGGTTAACACGCCGGACGGCTGGTGGCTGCTGCGCGCCTCCAACACCCAGGACGTTCTGGTGGCGCGCGCCGAGGCGAAGGACGAGGCCGGGCTCGAGCGGCTGGTCGCCCAGATCGACGACCAGCTCGCCAGATCCGGCATCGCGCGCGGCCCGCAGGCGGGCCACTGATGCCCAAGCTCCACGTCGAAGCGCTGATCTTCTGCCTGTGCTGGGCCGCGCTCGCGATCCTCGCCGGCATCCAGGCCGGCCTGTTCGCCGGCGCGGCGCTGTCGGCCGGTCTGCTCGTCCTCATCATGCCGGCCAGCGCCCTGGTCCTCTCGAAGACGGGCAGCTTCACCATGGAGCGGCAGGTCCGCTGGGGCATCCTGGTTCTCGCCGCTTTGATCTTCGGCCTGGCGCGCACTTTCCTGCGCTGACGAAAAAGCTCCGACACTATCGGACGTTAGCGTTGCCTTAACCGGTGGCGCGCTCAAAGATGCACAGCCGAAATGACAGGGGGAAATGCGCATGCCGGTCGTCGCGTCGGGTGCCGAGTTCGCGGTCAACACCGCCATCACCGCAAATCAGACCGGACCATCGACGGCCGGTTTCACCGACGGCGGCTTCGTCGTCGTCTGGGTGACGCTCGATACGGCTCAGGACGGCAGCGGCAATGCGATCAAGGGCCAGCGCTTCGATGCCGACGGCGCCAGGCTCGGCGACGAATTCCTGGTCAACAGCCAGGCGGCCGCAAGCCAGTTCGGCCCGGTCGTCGCGACCTTTCCGGACGGCAGCTTCGTTGCCGCCTGGGTGACCGGCGACACCGCCCAGGACGGCAGTGGCAATGCGATCAAGGCGCAGCTGTTCGATGCGAACGGCGTCAAGGTCGGGCCGGAATTCCTGGTCAACACGTCGACCGCGAGCAGCCAGTTCACGCCCAATGTCACCGTGCTGGCCGACGGCAATTTCGTCGTCAGCTGGGACGACTTCAACGGTTTCGACATGCGGGCGCAGGTCTTCGATCCGGCTGGCGCCAAGCTCGGGGCCGAGTTCCGGGTCAACGTCAACACCAATGCGTTCCAGGAATTCGGCGACATTGTCGCGCTCGCGGGCGGCGGCTTCGCCGCGACCTGGCGGACCACCGATTCCAGCGCAGATGGCAGCGGATATGCGATCAAGGC
>JAYRLF010000293.1:0-5624 GCA_041905385.1 Allosphingosinicella sp. | reverse complement strand
TGCCAGTCCGTTCTACACCTTCTTCGTGTTCCTGTTGCTGTCGGCCGCGATCCGCTGGGGTTGGCGCGAAACCGCTCTGACGGCCCTCCTCGTCCTGCTCCTCTACCTCGTCGCCGGCACCGCGACCCTGCTCCTCCAGACGAGCGAGTTCGACCTGCAACGACTGCTGATCCGGTCCTCCTATCTGATCGTGATTTCGCTCGTCTTCGTCTGGTTCAAACTCAATCAGCCCTCCTATTTTCGTCGCACCCCGGCCGTCACCGTCGCTTCGCCCGGCGAGGCCTCGCCGGTCGGTCCGGCGCTCGCGCTCGCTGCCGACCGCCTGCTCGCGACGCGGATCCTGTTCGCCTGGTCGGCGCTGGAAGAACCCTGGCAGACGCTCTCGACATTCCAACAGGGCGAGGTCCGGTCCGAACGGATCGCACCGGAGGATCAGGCCTCCTTCTTCTCTTCCGATGCGGGCGGGCGGCCCTTCCTGTTCGATCGGGGGCGCCAGCGGGCCTTGTGTCGTTCGGCCGACGGCACGCGCAGCCTGGTCGGATTCCGGCTGTCCTTCGACGCGAGCTTTGCCGACCGGCACGACATCGTCGAAGGACTGGTGATCCCGATCGATGCCCAGGATCACGAAGGCGTGATGATCATGATGGGCATTGACGGGATGAGCGCGGACGATCTGGAAACGGCCGAATTGGTCGCGTCCGAGGTCGTCGCCCTGTTCGATCAGGCATCGATGCTTGCGGTCTCCGAGGAGGCCGCGACGACCCGCGCGCGCCTCTCGCTGGCGCGGGACCTTCACGACAGCGTCGCCCAGGTCCTTGCCGGCGCCGCCTTCCGCCTCGAGGGCCTGAAGAATGTCGCGAGGTCGGGCGGCGACGTCGAGGCCGAGATCGATTCGGTGAAGGGCGATCTTTCCAGCGAGCAGCGCAGCATCCGGACCTATATCGCCACCTTGCGCACCGGCCGCGGCTCGCCGCGCACGGTCGATTTCCGCGACGGCCTTCCGCGCCTGCTCGACCAGCTCGGGCGCCGCTGGCAGCTGAGCGCGACACTTTCGACGCCGGACGCGCCGGTCGTCGGCGCGATCTGGCTCGAGCATGAGCTGCATCAGATCATCCGCGAGGCGGCGGCCAATGCGGCCCGGCATGGCGGCGCCCGGTCGCTGCAGGTCGAGCTTGCCGCGGCGGAGGACGAGGTCTCCCTGACGATCAGCGACGACGGCCATGGCCTCCCGGAAACCAGGAACGGCAACATGATCGGGGCGGAGAGCGAGGTCGGTCCCTGGTCGGTCAATGAGCGCGTCCAGGGGCTCGGCGGCACCGCCTCGCTGGCGGCCGGTCCGATCGGATGCCGCCTCGATATCAGATTGCCGCTCGGAGGGCGCAAATGACCACAGTGCTTGTCGCCGACGATCATCCGCTGATGCTGTCCGGTATCGAATCGGTATTGCGCGGCTCCCGCTATACGCTGGTCGCCAAACTCCGCGGCGGGGCGCTCGTGCTCGACGCGGTCGCGGCGCATCAGCCCGAAATCCTGGTCCTGGACGTCAAGATGCCCGGCAAGAGCGGGCTCGAAATCCTGCGGGCGCTCAGGATGGGCGGCGATGGGCGTCCGGTCGTCCTGCTGACGGCCAGCCTTGAGGATGGAGAGCTGATGCAGGCGGTCGCGCTCGAAGCGAACGGGATCGTTTTCAAGGAGGGCGCCGAAACGCTCATCGTCACCTGCCTCGACATGGTGCGCAGCGGCGGCACCTGGATGGACGAGACGACCCGGCAGCGCGCCGCCGGCCTCGCCCGGTCCGGGGCCCCGCGTCCGTTGAAGAACCGGTTGACGGCGCGCGAGTTGACGATCGCCGATCTCGTCAGCCGCGGCATGCGCAACAAGGAGATCGGCCAAGAGCTCGGCATGACGGAAGGCACGGTGAAGGTCTCGCTGCACCGCATCTATGACAAGCTCGACATCGAGAATCGCGTCGAGCTGGCGATGCTCAGCCGCGCAAATGACGCCGGCTAGGACCAGGCTGCGCCATTTGCGCGGTTCATGACGAGCGCATCGAAAGGCGCCATGCTCATGGCGGACCATGATTTTCCGTTCCTCACTCAGGCTCGCGCCGGCCTCGGGCCATCGCGCGCGACACGTCGGGGCTTGAAGCCGACCCTTGCGAGCCTATAGGACGGACCGCGGAAGCGGGCCCAGTTCGGCGCAGGACGTCGTTGCGATGGGCTCACGTGAGATTTCAGGCCCCACTGTTGAACAACAATCGCGTACTCATCATCGAAGACGATCCGGCGATCCAGCATATGCTGGGTTCCGTGCTGGATTACGGGGGCTTCAGCTACGAAACCGCCGAAACGGCCGCAGCGGCGCGCCAGATCTTCGCGGCCGGCGACTTCGACGTCGTGCTGCTCGATCTGTCGCTTCCGGATTTTGACGGATCCGAGCTGATCCGCTTCATCCGCGAACGCTCGCAACTGCCGATCCTCGTTATCTCCGGCCTGGCCGGCGAGGAGGCGCGGGTCGATGCGCTCGACAAGGGCGCGGACGATTTCATTCCCAAGCCCTTCCTGCCGCGCGAGCTGCTCGCGCGAATTAGGGCCGCGCTCAGGCGCGCCGAGGGTCGCACGGCGTCACCGCAGGACGACCGGATCAACTTCGATCCGACCCAGCCCTATGTCCGGGTGCGCGGCGAAGAGGTGCCGCTGTCTGCGGTCGAGCAGCAGATGCTGGCGTTGTTCGCAAGCCGGCCCGGCGAGGCGATCACCAACCAGGAAGCCTGCAAGGCGATCTGGGGCGACTACACGCCGCGGACGCGCAAGATCCTCTACGTCGTGATCAACCGGTTGCGGAAGAAGATCGAGCGCGATCCTGCCAAGCCGCTCCATCTCGTCGCCCATCATGGCATCGGCTATCGCCTGAAGCTCGACGCGGAGCCTGCCGCGCTGCAGGACGTCGCGAGCGTTACGCACTAAATCGCGCATGCCCGCGGAATGACTGCGGGCGAATTCCGGACCGCCGGGTCGGCCGGACATCTGCCTCCTGTGCGCTGACGTCGCGCTGCGGGTTCCCCTAACCGATTTCTAACAGATTTTAGCTGATTCAACGGCCTCTCTTGCTATCTAAAGTTACTTACGGATGTATACTTTAGATAACAGTATCGAGAGAGAAACAGCTGAACTTTCGCTTATCGCGAGCCTAAGGAGGCTGTAAGCGCCGGCCCGCCGTGCCCTTCGTTGCAGTTATGCGACCGCATCATTTGTCCGGTCATTCAGACATCGGCCGGATTCGGGCCGCAAACTCTTCCAAAACTCCGCTCCAAAGCGGGACAAATAGCACAGAAACGTCCCAGAGCGGGCGGAAATGCGTGACTCAAAAGCTTAACAAGAAGATAATGCCCGTTCTTCCCGATTCGACAGATTTCCAACGTCGGTTCGGATTCGAAAGGAAAACGCTTAGTTTTCAGCAGGGTTGGCCGGGGGGCTACCCGATGTCGTGCGTACCCCGGTGACGACCCAGGAACTGGGGTGAGTGATGCGCATGGAAGACCAGGGCACGCCCGAGACGGGCAACGAGACCGCTGAAAACAACGCCTCGAAAGAGGTCTCCAAGCAGGCAGCACCGGTCCAGGTTTCGCCGCAGGCGGTGAGGGTCGTGCCCGCTGACAGCGTGGTCCGTCTCCCCGCGGGCGTCGATCTCGAGGATGTGCGGGTCGCCGGCAACGATCTGCTCGTTCTCCTCCCCGATGGCACCCAGTGGCTGATCGTCAATGGCGCGGTGACGCCGCCGATGCTGGTCATGGGCAATGTCCAGATTCCTTCGGCCAACATCGCCGCCTTGCTCGAGAGCCAGCAGATTCAGCCCGCCGCCGGTCCGCCGCAGAGTTCGGGCGGCAATTTCGCGATCGATGTCGGCGGCATCGGCGATCCGTTCGCGCTCGGCGACCTGCTGGGCCCGACCGACCTTTCGTTCGACGCGCAGGCGCAAGACGAGGTCCTCTTCCCGTTCCCGGACGAAGATCCGGGCGTCATCGTCATCACCCCCGACAATCCGGTCGGCTCGCCCACCGCCACCGCAACCGTCCAGGAGCCTGGTCTCCCCAATCGCGGCCCCGAGCCGCCGGGCACGAATGCCCCGGCGCCGACAGAGACCACGGCCGGCACCGTCACGATCACGTCCGGTGACGGTCCCTTCGTCATCACAGTCAACGGCACGGTGATCACCACCGTCGGCCAGGTCGTGACGACCCCGCTCGGCACGCTGACCATCACCAGCATCACCGCCGACACGTTCGGCTATACCTATACGCTGACCGACAACACGTCGGGCGACACCACCACCGAGATATTCACCGTCACGGTCACCGACAGCGATGGCGACGTCGCCACCGGCTCGCTCACCATCACGATCGTCGACGACAATCCGATTGCCGTCGCCAACGTCAATTCGGTGACCGAAGGCGGCGTGCTGACCGTCAGCGCCGCCAATGGCGTGCTCACCAACGACGTGCCCGGCGCGGACGGCTTTGCCGCAGGCGGCGGCGTGGTCGGCGTGCGCGCGGCGGCCGGCAACACGACCACCGCGGTCACGACCGGGGTCGGCACCTCGATTCAGGGCCAGTTCGGCACGCTCGTGCTCCAGGCCAATGGCAGCTACATCTATACGAGCACGCCCAATGGCGTGCCGCCGGCCGGCGGCACCGACGTCTTCGTCTACACGATCCGCGACGGCGACGGCGACCAGGCGACGACGACGCTGACGATCACGCTCAGCGACGGCGGACTGACCGCCACGCCGGACGACGCGGTCATCGTCGATGAGGCGGCGCTGCCGATCGGCAGCAATCCCTCGAGCGCCGCCGAGACGGCGACCGGCACCCTGGTCGGCAATGCGACCGGCGGCACCGGCCCCTATAGCTATGCGCTGGTCGGCTCCGGCACCGGCACCTACGGCACGCTGACGCTCAATGCCAACGGCACCTACAGCTACACGCTGGCGACCCCGTACGACACCTCGCCGGATGCCAATAACGGCACCAATGTCGAGAATAATCGCGACACCTTCACCTATCGGGTGACCGACGCGGCGGGCAACACCACCACCAGCACCATCTCGATCGACATCGTCGACGACGTGCCCACCGCCGTCGCGAATCTCGCCACCGTCGGCGAAGGCGCCGCGGTCAGCGGCAATGTCGTCACCAATGACGTGTTCGGCGCCGACGGCCCGGCCGCAGGCGGCGGCGTGGTCGGCGTGCGTGCGGCGGGCGGCGACACCACCACCGCGGTCACCACCGGCACCGGCAATGTCATCCAGGGCCTGTTCGGCACGCTGACGCTGAACGCCAATGGCACCTACACCTATAATTCGACGCCGAACGCGGCGCCGGCCGGCGGCGCGACCGACGTCTTCGTCTACACGATCCGCGACGGCGACGGCGACCAGTCGACGACGACGTTGACGATCACGATCAACGACGGCGGCCTCGTCGCCACCCCCGACGACGCGGTCGTCGTCAACGAGGCGGCGCTGCCCATCGGCAGCAATCCGGGCAGCACCGCCGAGACCGCGACCGGGACCCTGGCCGACGGCAATGCGACCGGCGGCACTGGTCCCTACACCTACGCCCTGGT
>JAYRLF010000292.1:0-5633 GCA_041905385.1 Allosphingosinicella sp. | reverse complement strand
GGCCCGCCTCAGCCGCGACGGCGCGCGGGCTCATCCGAACAGCGTCTATCGGGCGATCCGCAGCCTGGAGGCGGCGCGGCTGGTGATCCCGATCGTCAGCTGGAGCCGCTTCCTGCTGTCGCCCGATCCGGATGTCGCCGCCTGGTGCGCGATCCTCTGCGCGACGTGCCGGCGCTTCGCGGTGACGCCGATGGACGAGGAGGGCGAGGCGCTGCGGCAGCTTGCCGCGGCCCATGGATTCCAGCCGGAGCAGCTCGTGATCGAGTGCCACGGTCGATGCCCAATGTGCCGCGGCGACCAGCCGGGGAAGAGGGTGCCGTCATGGCTGAAGCTGGAAAGCGGATGAAGGTTCGCGTCTTCGCCGCGGCTCCAGCGCGGATGATGGCGAACCGCCGGCGCGTCAGCCGACGGCGAGACGCATTCGGCCGGGGCCGGCCTGGCCATCGCGATCGGCTTCCGCTGTTGCGCCGTCGCCGGCCGAGGCGGACGCCTGGACCGGCAGGAGGAAGGCGAGGCTGAGCAGATAGCCGAGGATCGCGCTGCCGCCATAGCCGACCACCGGGGTCGGGTAATTGCCGAGGGCGGCGGCAAGGATGCAGCCGAACCAGAGGGCGCCGAAGGCGATGTGGGCCGGGCGACCAGTGGGGTCGCGCCACGCGCCGGCGACGGCCGGCACGAGCAGCAGCGCGGCGCCGAGCAGCACCGCCGCGCCGAGCAGCGCATGGATGCCGAAGGCGGTGTAGAGGATGTGATCGACATAAGGCACGGCCGGCAGCGCGTCAGGCCTGGCCGCAGCGAAGGCGAAGCCGGCGGCCGCGGCCAATGCCGGGACGATCGTGTCCGCCCGAGGCCTCTGAATGGCGAGGGTCGACAAAGCGAAAGCGAGCGCCCCGGCCATGGCCCGGTCCGGCTGAAGCGCGAGGGCAGCGGCGGCGAGCACCAGGCCGGCCGCGCCAAGCCGATCGGGGGTGCGCGCGAAGGCGACGACCATGAGAGGCAGAAGAACCAGGCTCAGCTGCACGCTGAGCGGGCCGATCCAGATCCAGCGCGCGGCGCCCTCGACCGGCGTGCCGAGCAAGGCGGTGGCGAGCAGGCCGAGACTGAGCGCCGCGATCAGGCGACCGCTCCATCGCGCGGGCCGGCCGGCGATTCCGGCGAGGCCCCGGAGCGCGACGATGCCGAGGAGGAAGGCGACCGCGTTGACGACCAGGGTGCGGGTCGGCGCCCCGGCCGCGAGCAGATAGACGAGACCCAAGCCGGTTGCGGCCAGGGCACAGAGGACGCCCAGGCTGCGCGGCTGCCCGAGGTTGCGGACGGTCTCGACCATGATCTCAGCTCCTTCGTCTATCGATGAAAGCGGCGCGGCCAGGCGCAGCCGGCAGCCGCCCCACAGGCAGCCCAGCGCGAATCGCAAAGCGGCGCGATCGTCCTCGATCAACGCGATCTCGGCGCGCATGGCGCGCGCCCAGGCGGCCTTTCGGGAGGGGTAGATCAGGAGCAGCGCCAGGCCGGCCAGGCCGGCGAGCGCGCGGGCGGGGCGCAAGCTCATGTGAATGCCTCGCCGCGCTTCGCAACCGGCGGGCCGGCCTGGTCGGTTCCGGCCTCATCGCCGCTGCGCGCACGAGCGAGGCCGGCGGCGGTCAGGCGATAAGCGTGGCGCGGCGGACGACCCGGCGCCGCCGGCGGCTGCCATTCGGCCTCGAGCAGGCCCTGGGCCTCGAGCCGGATGAGCAAGGGATAGAGAGTGCCTGAGCGCAGGCCGGTCGCCTGGACGAGATCATAGCCATGGCGCCATTCGCCCTGTGCGGCGGCGAGGATGGCAAGGAGAGTTTGGGCCTGGGGCGAGAAGGCGCGGGAGCGGGTCACGCAGGCATAACTCTACCTATGTAGAGTTGCTGTCAATCGGGATTGCGTGCGGACGGCTCGGGCTTACCCGCCCCCTGCCCACTCCCTGGGTCCAGGGAGGGGGAGCGCTCGCCATTTGGTGTTCCGTCCCCGGGATACCGAATGGCGGTTGCGTATCAGTCCTGATCCGGGATGGGCGGTTCGGCGCGCTCGCGGATGATCCGGCCGAGCTCGCGCGCGAGCGAGCCGCGAATATGGGCGGCGACCGCTTCCTGCCCCTCGCGGCGAAGCTGGAGGCGAAGATCGTCGATCGAGGCGCATTGCCCGGATCGCGCCAGCTCATAGGCTCTCGAGACCGTGTTCATGGGCCTCGCCATTGCCCGAGCGCGGATTGACGACGACTGAAGCGCAATTGAGGTAAGCGTTAAGTTTCAGAGGCTTAACGATCATCCACCGAACCGCAGGCCAAGCCACTCCGCGATCGGCCGGAACCCGAAGCCACGATCGTCGTTCGTGGGGCCGCAAAAGCCAGGAGATCCATCATGGCAGACAAGGAAACCATCGTCACCACCGACGGCGGCGGCTCCGGCGCCGGCGCCATTCTCGCCGTCGTCGCCCTTATCGCGTTGATCGTCGTCCTGTTCCTGATGTTCGGCGGCAACCTGCTCGGCGGCGGCACCGAGAAGATCGACGCGGATATCAAGATCGATACCCCGGCCAAGTGATTGGTCGGAATCCGAGGCCGACACGATGATCGGGCCCAGTCGGCGCTCATGAGGAGAAGGCCAGCCGGGCGGGTAGCGTAGCGCCCGGCTGGCCTTCGTCCTGTCGGACTCGCACCAGCCGCCTACTCCGTGCCAGGGCCGTCCCAGTCAAGCAGCATCCACTAATCTGGGTTATGGATCAACAACTTGCCGGCCAAGGCGGGTTGTGCCCTAATGGGCACGGGTGCTTGCGATACCACCCCTCGCAAGCCCTGCGCCCGCCGTCTCCCGCAAAATTGACGGCGGGCGATTCTTTGCCCGCATCGGCAGCAGGCGGGGTCCGGCGCGCGCTGCAGGGATCCGACGTTCGATCGGAATCACCGATCCTCTACCCGGGCGACGTCGAGAAAGAGATCGTTGCCGCGACGCGTCATCAGGCCGGCCATCGAGACCGTGACCAGAACGTCGCCGAGATCGAAATGGGTGATCAGGCGCGGCGATGTGCCCGCGCCGCGGCCGGTGGTCCGGATGCGGCGCGCCTGCGGGAAGCAGAGCGCGATCCGCGCCGACAGCGCATCGTAGAGATCTAGGGTGAAGCCGGCATATTGATGGCAGGAGAGATTGCGGCCACCCCCGCCGAGATAGGCGTGGCAGGCATCGCGAAAGCCGAGCCGGGACGGTGTGGCAGCCGTATCCGCCGGCGCGCGTCGGGCGGCGGCAACGGCGGCTTCGAGGTCGGCGCAGGGCGGCTCGATCAGTTGGGCCTGGGCCCCGGTTGCGGCACATGCGCCGAGGAGGGCGGCCAGGCCGCGACGGCAGATGGCTCGACCAGTCATCCGAGCATGAGCCATGAATCGAGATGAGCCGGATGTGAATGTCGTTTCAGGGCCGTAACCGGCGCGGGATCGACGGATCGGGGAATCTGGTGTATTATATTACTAATTCACCGGCGCAGGATTGCGAAGCGCCGGGCGTTCCAGGCTGGACGGAGGCTGCGAGGCGAGAACCCGATGGGACCGACGATCCAGGGCATTGTGATCAGCTTCGTGCTGCTGGGCGCGGTCTATTTCGTGCTGCAGCGGATCTGGCCGTCCCTGCCCCACCAGAAGACGTTCCGGCGCGGCTTCCTGACCGACCTCGCTTATTGGGCGTTCACGCCGCTGGCGACGCGGACGATCACGCCGATCGCGGTGGGAATCGCCCTGATCCCGATCGGGCTGGCTTATGGGATCGAGCCGAAGGACCTGAAGCGGCTCGCCGAGGGCCATGGGCCGCTCGCGGCGCAGCCCTTGTGGCTGCAGGCGATCCAGATCTTCGTGATCGGCGACTTCATCGGCTATTGGCAGCACCGCTGGTTCCATGGCGGCTGGCGCTGGCGATTCCATGCGATCCACCACAGCTCGACCGAGCTCGACTGGCTGTCGAGCGTCCGTGTGCATCCGGTCAACGACATGCTGGGACGGATCATCACCGCGGCGCCGATCGTCGCTTTGGGCTACAATGTCGGCGCGGTGGCGGCGTTCACCGCGGTGACGACGCTCTATGCGATCACGCTGCACGCCAATCTCAGCTGGACCTATGGGCCGCTGCGCTACGTGATCGCGAGCCCGGCCTTTCACCGCTGGCATCATACGAGCGAAGCCGACGGGCAGGACAAGAATTTCGCGGGGTTCCTGCCGGTTTGGGACCTGATCTTCGGGACGTTCCATATGCCGGAGGGGCGGCAGCCGGAGCTGTTCGGGGTGAGGGAGGCGGTGCCGAAGGGGTTGATGGGGCAGTTGGTCTGGCCGTTTCGGCAGAGGGCAAATTTGCAGCAGCGTCGCGGAAACCTCGCCTGACGAAGCAGGCTAACCCTTCACATCTCGGTCGAACTGGGTGCTACCTTTCGGACATAGCCGCGGTCCCTTTCCGGGACAGCAAGCCTAATTCGTGGTTAACAAAAACCTAAAAACAACTTGCGCGACTCAATTGCGCGAGCCAGCCTCTCTGACTGTTCAGAGGGGGGCTGATTCATGGCGACCTACAAGTCGATCGTCATTGGCGCGCTATTGGCGGTTTCTTCCGTTGCGGACGCTGCCGAGCGCGTCGTCGTCTATCCGGTACAGATCGGGCAGGAGACGGTCCGCTATCGACAAGGTGTCGGAACACTGGATCTCTGGACGGACAGTGGAGCGGTCCAGATCACGCCGCTGCCGATGACCCACGGCAGTCTCGCGTTCAGCGTCTCGGTTCTCAACGGCGGCGATCGGCCAATCAATTTCGGTGTCGAGAATATCCGGGCGGAGGTCGGAGCCCGACCAGTCGGTATCTTCACGCGCCATGACCTCGAGCGCCGAGCGGAAAATCGCGCGCTCTGGAGGCAAATCGGCATGGGTCTCCTGGGGGGATTCGCCGCGGCGGCGGCGGCAAGCCAGCGCAACACGTTCCGCGCCACGACTTTCTCGCCATACGGGTCGATTACAACGATCGGCAGCTATCCGAGCGTCGCCGGCCAGCTCCAATCTTACGCCATTTCCAGGGATACGGCTTTCGGCATTGCCGCAATCCAGTATCGGCTGGACGAGACAAGAGAGCGGCTCGCCAACGAGATCGTCCAGCTTTCGACGGTGGATCCCGGACAAGGCTATGCGGGCACGTTCGTGCTGAACCGAGTCCGCGGATCAAGCTATCCATACAATGTTCGCGTATCGATCGAACTGAATGGCAACACCTATCCGTTCGAGTTCCTCCTCGGCCGCCGAGGGACGTCGGCGCCGGCATTTAACGCGATCACGCCTGCGGCTCCGTCAGCGGCCATGCTGGCACGATTTGCACCGCCGGCCCAGCAGGAAGCGCCGAAACCCGGCCCGGCCTTGACGATCGCAAGTCAAGGCCCGCAGGCGCAGAGTGGAACGGGATTGCTGCGGCAGGCGAACACTACGTCCGGCTTCTGCATCAACGCCGGCGCCGATTATCGCGGCACAGGATCGCGGTCTCGGCCAGCCGTAACCTCGGCGATGCCGCGGTGTGACACGGTTACGAACTAATTGGCTTTTGAGATTATGGCGCCGAATTGACAGTATTACCTCAGAAGGAGTTGTTCCT
>JAYRLF010000291.1:2088-5636 GCA_041905385.1 Allosphingosinicella sp. | reverse complement strand
ATCGTCCGCCGCCGCAGAGGTCCGCAATGCGGCTGGTGAGGTGGTCGCGACCGCCACCGCGCGCGACCAGGCCGGCCTGACCGTAAGGGTCGAGGCGGCAGGGTTGCGGCCGGGCACCTATGCGGTTCATCTCCACGCGGTCGGCCGGTGCGACGCACCCGATTATACGAGCGCCGGTCCGCACTGGAATCCGACGTCGAACCAGCATGGCCGGCTCAATCCGCTGGGCCCACATTTCGGCGATCTTCCGAATATCGAGATCGGCGCGGACGGCCGCGGCCGCATCGAGTTCGCGGTGGCTTCGGGTTCGGTCCGGCGCGGCGCGCATCCCCTGCTCGACGCCGATGGCGCCGCTTTGGTGATCCACGCCAATGCCGACGATTATCGCACCGATCCGACCGGCAATGCGGGCGGCCGCATGGCCTGCGGGGTGTTTGGCTGACACTCCTCGCCGGCCGGTGACTGGCGTTCGCTGCAAGAATTCGCGCGGAGACGCGAAGGCGCGGAGATGCTGCACGCTTCGCCGACGTTCGACCTGGCTCGGCTCTTCCGCGACTCCGCGCGCACAAATATATCAAGGGATAGGCCGTTCTGGCGCCGATCAGATCGGCTCGCCGGCCGCGCGGGCCCTCTCGACCTTGGTCGACTCCAGGGTCGCCAGATGTCGCGAGCCGATCCACAGGCCGATCAGGGTCAGGAACGGCATGAAATAGAGCGAGGCAATGCCGATCCTGATGTCGTGCCCGGCCAGGCCCGACATCTGCCCGGCGAAATAGGGGCCGAGCGCGAGCCCGACCATCGTCGTGCCGAGGATATAGGTCGCCCCGGCGGTCGCCCGCATCCGCGGCAGCACCAGATCCTGAAGCGTCGCGACCGCCGCGCCGACCCAGGCCGAGGCGATCATATGGGCGATCGGATTGACCCAGTAGAAGGCGGCGAGACTGTCGGTGGTGAGGAGGAAGGCGACCAAGGGGATCGGCAGCAGCGCCGACAGCATGTTGATGAAGATCCGGCCGCGCGGATCGCGCTGCCGCCAGAGGTCCGACAGATAGCCGCCCAGGATCACGCCGATCGCGGCCGACACCGCCGCGCCCCAGCCGATGATCAGCCCGACCTCGGACTTGGCGGTCAGCCCGGCGACGTAGCGCGACGGCATCATCCCGCCGCCGTAGAAATGCTCCTCGACATAGAAGGGGATCCAGAAGCTGGTCGCATAAGTGACGAACGAGATGCTGCCGAACGCGATCGCCAGCAGGACCACGACCGGCGAGCCCCAGATCAGGGCATAAGCCGGCGGGTCGCGATGCTTGAGCGACTGCACCCAGGAAAAGATCGCATAGACGCCGAGGCCATAGGCGGCCCATTGCGGCCCGCTTCCGGTCAGCCGGTAGAGGCCATAACCGATCGCCGCGATCACGATCAGCGCGATCAGGTTGGTGCGCAGCGCGCCCGGGATCCGGGCGACGTTGACCAGGGTCAGCGGCGGCAGGATCGCGACCAGCTCGCGGCCGAAGTCGCGCCACGCATTGGGGCGCACGACCGGCTGCGGCATGCCGTCGGACGCGCCGCGCTGCGGCTCCCGCAGCGTCAGCACCCACAAGGCCAGTAGCAGCCCCGGCAGGCCGACGGCGAGGAAGGCGGCCTGCCAGCCGGCCAGGCCCAACGGCGCGATCGCGGGATCCGGATAGGCGGCGTTCCAGCGGCTGACGACCAGCCCGCCGATCGGCAGGCTCAGCGCGCCGCCGATATAGAGACCGCTCGAATAGATCGACAAAGCGGTCGCGCGCCGCTCCTTCGGGAAGCTGTCGGAGATCATCGAATAAGCGGCGGGCGAAGCGCTCGCCTCGCCGATGCCGACCCCGATCCGCGCCGCGGCGAGCATGCCGAAGCTGGTCGCGAAGCCGGACAAGGCGGTCATGGAGGACCAGAGCGCCAGCCCCATCGCCATCAGCCGGCCGCGATACCAGCTGTCGGCGAGCCGCCCGAGCGGGATCCCGAACAGGGCGTAGAACACCGCGAAGGCGGTCCCGTAGAGGAAGCCGATCTGCGCGTCGGTGACATTGAGGTCGCGCTTGATGTCGCCGACCAGGATCGAGAGGATCTGCCGGTCGATGAAGTTGATGATGTAGACGATCACCAGCACGAACAGCGCGTACCAGGCATAAGCGCCGATCCGCGGGCGCGCGGCTGGCTCAGGCACGCCCTCTCCGACGATCGTCGCCATCCGACCCCTCCAATTGTATCTCTGTTTGCATCTGGCTAGCAGAGCCGCAGTCTTTGGCAACAAGGCGCCGCCCGATGACGACCTCCGTCCTGTTCGTCTGCATGGGCAATATCTGCCGCTCCCCGCTCGCCGAGGCGGCGTTCCGCGCCGAGGCCGAGCGTCGGGGGCTCGACGTCATGGTCGATTCGGCCGGAACCGGCGGCTGGCATGCCGGCGAGCCGCCGGACCGCCGCGCCCGCGCTGCGGCGGCGCGCAACGGCGTCGACATCTCCGACCTGCGTGCGCGGCAGGTGACGCGGGACGACTTCCACCGCTTCGACCACATCCTGGCGCTGGACGAGGACAATCTCGCTTTTCTCGAGCGGATCCGTCCGGCCGGCGCGCATGCGCAGCTGTCGCTGCTGCTCGATCATGTCGAAGGGCGGGAAGGGGAGGGCGTCGCCGATCCCTATTATGGCGACGATCGCCATTTCGACGTCACCTGGGCCGACGTGACCGAAGCCGCGCGCGGACTCGCCGAGCGGATCGCCGCACGGCGGTGACCGCCTTTCGACGCAGGGTCGCGGCACTCGCCGGCGTCGACGAGGACAGGATCACGCGACTGGCCGGCGGCGACCTCAGCGAGGTCCTGAGGATCGAGCGCGCCGACGGCATGAACGTCGTCGCCAAGGGCGGTCCGGCGGTCGGCACCGAGGCGATGATGCTGCGCGCGATCGCCGCTGTTGGCGTGCCGGCGCCGATGGTCGAGGCCGAGCATGACGGCGTGCTGCTGATCGCATATGTCGACCATGACGGCCTGTTCAGCGCCCGGTCCTGGGCCGCTATCGGCGAAGGCCTGGCGCGGCTGCACGCCCATTGCGGCGACACTTATGGCTGGCCGCTCGATTACAGCCTCGGCACGGTTCAGCTCGACAATCGCCAGCGCGGCGATTGGTCGGGCTTCTGGGCCGAGCAGCGGCTGCTGTCGACCGCGAGCCTGCTCGACCGGCCCTGGCGCGAGCGCATCGAGCTCCTGGTGCGGCGGCTTCCGGACCTCCTGCCCGCCGCGCCGCCGCCGGCCTTGCTCCATGGCGACCTGTGGAGCGGCAACATCTTGGTGCGCGAGGGCCGGCTCGCCGCCCTGATCGACCCGGCCTGCTATCATGGCGATGCGGAAGTCGACCTTGCCATGCTCACGCTGTTCGACGCGCCGCCGGCGGAATTCTGGGAGGCCTATGGACCGCTTGCGCCTGGCTGGCAGGAGCGCCGCCCGCTCTACCAGCTCTTCCCGGCGCTGGTGCACCTGCGCCTGTTCGGCGCCGGCTATTCCGGGCTGGTCGACCGA
>JAYRLF010000291.1:1399-2078 GCA_041905385.1 Allosphingosinicella sp. | reverse complement strand
CTCAATCGAGAGCGTAGCGTTCGACGGTCGAATAGACGGCGCCGTCCGGCGTCAGCTTGCTCTCGAACAAGGCGAAATGATCGACCGTGAACGGCGCGCTGGTCAGGCCGCCCGATTGCTCGAGCAGATTGCCGATCGGTCCCGATCCCCGCTTAAGCCGGGCGAGGGTGATGTGCGGCAGATAGGCACGCTGCTCCGGCTCGACCCCGACCCGGGCGATCGCCTGGTCGACCTTCTTGTGCAGCGCATCGAGCGGCGCCTGCGGCGCGATCCCGGCCCAGACCGTTTCGGCCTGGCCGCGGCGGTCGAAGGCGCCGATCCCGTTGAGGGCGATCGCGAAGCGCGGATGATGGACGCCGCCGAGCGCGGCGTGGATATCGCCCGCCCGATGCCGGTCGACCTCGCCGATGAAGCGAATCGTCAGGTGGAGCTGGTCGTCGCTCTGCCAGCGCGCGCCGCTGATCCCGCCCATCACGCCTAGGATCAGGTCGCGTATCTCGCGCGGCGGGCGGATGGCGACAAACAGCCGGTGCATAAGCCGGCGCGATAGCAATTCCGGCCGGCGGGGTTAACCATGAGCGGCGCGGGCACGATCCGGTTTCGCTTGAAAGCGCGCCATATTCCCCCGATATTGTGCCCATTCGGCAGATCTTTGCCGAAGAAGGGAGTTTTGAAAGAT
>JAYRLF010000291.1:0-1389 GCA_041905385.1 Allosphingosinicella sp. | reverse complement strand
TGGTCTGACCCGCGTATTGGCGCTGCGCCGCCGGCGGCGGCCACCGTCGGAACGCGCGATGTCGCGTTCGACGCCGGGCTGCGGTCCTACATGCTGTCGGTCTACAATTATATGGCGTCGGGCGTGCTGCTCACCGGCATCGTCGCGATCGGTTTCGCGATGTCCGGCCTGGCTGCCCAGATATTCTACAGCGGCAGCATCCTTGCGTGGGTGATCATCTTCGCCCCGCTGGTGATGGTGTTCGCCCTGAATTTCGGAGCCAATCGCATGTCCACCGGTGCCACCCAGGCCTTCTTCTGGGCCTTCGCGGCGGTGATGGGCCTGTCGATGTCGGTGATCCCGCTGATCTACAGCGGCACCTCGATCGCGGCGACCTTCTTCGCCACGGCGGCGGCCTTCGCGTCGCTCAGCCTGTGGGGCTACACCACGAAGAAGGATCTGTCCGGCTTCGGCACCTTCCTGCTGATGGGTGTCGTCGGCCTGATCATCGCGATGATCGCGAACATCTTCATCCGATCCGACGCGCTCAGCATGGTAATCAGCTTCATCGGCGTGCTGCTGTTCGCGGGCCTCACCGCCTACGACACGCAGAAGATCAAGGAGATCTACGCCCATGTCGCCGGCACCGAGATGATGGGCAAGGTCGCCATTCTCGGCGCCCTCAACCTCTATCTGGACTTCATCAACATGTTCCAGTTCCTGCTCCAGTTCCTCGGCAGTCGCGACTGAGGCGGGCAGCAATGAATGACAGGGAAGGCCCGGCGGCGACGCCGGGCCTTTCTTTTTGCCCATAGGGCGGGCGAAGGATTTTGCGCGTAGGGACGTTAGCCCTCGTGCCGCCCGGGATGAGTAGCTTGTTGAACGCCGCCGTCGAAGCCAAGGACGAGCCGCCACAAAGCGGGGTCGACGACCGCGCCGACATGGCGCGCGTCGCCATGGGCGATGGCGACGCCTTCCGCGTCCTGACCGAGCGGCACATGGCGATGGTCCATGCGCTGGCCTGGCGCATGCTCGCCGACGGCGCCGAGGCGGAGGATGTGGTGCAGGAGGTGTTCACGAAGCTGTGGGTGGGCGCGAAGAGCTGGACGCCGGTCGGCGGTGGCCTCGGCGCCTGGCTGCGGCGAATCGCGACCAATGCCTGCCTCGATCGACTCCGCCGCCGCCGTCATCTCAGTGCCGAGCCGGTGCCGGAGCGCGCCGATGAGGCGCCGGCCGCGGATGCCCTGATCGACGAGGAGCGACGCCGGCGCGCGGTCGCGGCCGCGATCCAGGCGCTGCCCGACCGGCAACGGGCGGCGATCGTCCTCACTTATTATGAGGGTGTCCCCAATGCCGAAGCGGCGACGATTCTCGGCCTCGGCGTGAAGGCGCTCGAATCCCTGCTCGTTC
>JAYRLF010000290.1:3432-5654 GCA_041905385.1 Allosphingosinicella sp. | reverse complement strand
GCAGCTCGCTGCGCACGAACAGGAGCAGCCGGACATAGGCGTCCGCCTGGACCTGCAACATCGCGTCGCTCTCGAAGATCGCGGTCAGCTCGGCCGCCAGCACCGGATCGAGCCGGCCCTGGGCATCGTGCGCCGCCAGGATCCCGGCGCGGCAGGGCTCGCGCACCGGCACGGAGAGGCAGTCGCGGGAAAAGAGCAGCCGGCCATAGGTCGGCGCGAGCTGGCCGAGCGTCCGCCGGAAGCGCCGGCGCCCGCCGAAACTGTCGCGCCATGCCTCGAGCACCGGCTGCAGGCTGCCGGTGCCGTAATTCCATTGCGACATGCCGACCGAGATGAGCTGGGAATCGAAATTGCCGACCGGCATCGCCCAGCACCCCAAGGTCTCCGGGATCGCGGTCTCGGCCATGCGTTCGAAGATGGCGGTGCGGTCGAGCCCGATCTCGGCGAGCTGCGCCGCGGCGGCGGAGTCGAGGCGGATGAACTGCGGCGTTCCGGCCAGGCTGGGCACGTCGCCGACCCGGCGGCAGGTCCGCGCGATCTCCTCGACCGTCTGGGCCCGGGCGTCCGGCGCGAGGAGCAGGCCGAGCACGACCAGCAGCTGAGCGATCGCAAGGCGTGCCACGTCCAACCCCCAAACGGCTGCGTCAAAGGTACGACCTTAACTCAGCGTCGGATGGACTTCACCCACTACAGCGCATTACGTCCCATCCATGGGAACGATTGGCGGGAAGCTGGGCTGTGCCGTTGCGACCATGATTGCCGTGGTCGCGACCATTCCGCTTCTATTTGTGTGGGCCTGGACCGGGGCCCATTGCGAACCTGTTCCCCAATGTCGGCGGGAAATCGAAGAAGTCCTCGCCGCCGGCCTTACGGTGCTGGCGGTCGTAACAGCGGTTACGGGTCTTCTTTTTCGGTGGGCTGTGAATGCAATCGCGGCAAAGCGCGACGATCGGGGCGCCTCGGCGCGGTTTGTGATCGCCGCATGCCTGGCCGCGTTGATCACGGCGGGACTGGTGATCGCAGTGCTGCTCGATCTATTCGTCCGATCTGCGTCGTGGACGCGGTGACCAAGTCCGTTCCAGCCATATCTCCAACCGATCGCATCTGCCGTCGGCACCCGCTTGGCTAAAGGTCGACGAAGACGTTGCCGAACCTCTGCTCGCGGCCGATATCGGGAGGCGTATTCAGCGCCGAACGAGGAAAATGATGACTGGGACAACGCAGCCCGACAGCGCGGTGGCGGTCGACGCGGTCCGGGCCTGCCGCGAGCAGCTGGGGGACCGGGTGCTGACCACGCCCGTCCACGCGTGGCGCGGGCCGGCGAAGGACGCGCATCTCGGCGTCGATCTCGACATCATCCTCAAGCTCGAGCTGTTCCAATATACCGGCTCGTTCAAGCCGCGCGGGGCGATCAACGTCGTCCGCAGCCTCGATGCCGGTGCGCTCAGGCGCGGCATCGCCGCAGTCAGCGCCGGCAATCATGCGATCGCCGCGGCTTATGCGGCGCAATCGGCCGGCGCCCACGCCAAGATCGTGATGAAGCGCGGCGCGAGCCCGGTCCGGATCGAACGGGCGCGCAGCTTCGGCGCCGAGATCGTCTTCGTCGACGACTTCGGCGAGGCCTTCGCGCTCCTCGACGAGATCGTCGAGAAGGAAGGGCGCACCTTGGTCCATCCGTTCGAAGGTCCGCTGACCGCGCAGGGCACGGGCACGCTCGCGCTCGAGTTCAGCGAGCAGGCCGGCGCGCTCGACGCCCTGGTGGTCGCGATCGGCGGCGGCGGGCTGTGCGCCGGCGTGTCGGCGGTGATGAAGCAGCTCCAGCCCGATTGCCGCGTCTATGGGGTCGAGCCGGAGGGCGCGCCCAACATGCATCTGAGCTTCCTCGCCGGCGCGCCGGCAAAGCTCGACAAGCTGGACACGATCGCCGACAGCCTCGCGCCGCCTTATTCGCTTCCCTACAGCTTCGGCCTGTGCCGGGCGAATGTCGACGAGATCGTGCTGGTCGGTGACGAGGCGATGCGGCGGGCGATGGGGCTGATGTTCGACGAGATGAAGCTCGCGGTCGAGCCGGCAGGCGCGGCGGCGGTGGCTGCCCTGATGGGTCCGCTCAAGGGAAAGTTGTCGGGCCGCGTCGGGGTCGTCGTCTGCGGCGCGAATATCGAAGCGAAGACCTGGGCGGAGCAGGTGCTGCCCACCCAGGCCTAGACCGTGTCGACATTCAG
>JAYRLF010000290.1:0-3422 GCA_041905385.1 Allosphingosinicella sp. | reverse complement strand
CCCGGTGAGCGCAGCTCTTGGGGCGGGGCCCCCCCCGCAGGCTGGTGGAGGGGCCACCCGGGCCCGAAGCCCCTCCACCGCGCTTCGCGCGGTCCCCCTCCCCATCCGCTACGCGGACAGGGAGGATTTAGGGTCGATACGATCGAATCCTGCCGGCGTTCAGACGAAGATGTAGCCGGGGTCGGCCCAGCCGGCATAATCCGACCGAATCGTATAGCCGAGGTCGGCGAACGAGGCGGCGCTCATCGCGGTGAAGTAATTCTCGCCTTCGTTGATATAGCCGGTGAGCAGCTCGTTGCCGAACGTCTCCTCGTCCCAATGCGATCCGGCGGTGCCGGCGCCGCCATCCTGCTCGACCGGGATGCCCGAGCCCGAGCCGCCCATGTCGAGATATTCGGCAAGCGCCTGGGCGCCGGTGAAGAGGCCGTTGGTGACGAGCCCCAACCGGCTCCAGATCGAGCCGAATCCGAGGCTGTGCGCCATTTCGTGCAGCACGACATCCTGGAATACCGCCAGGCCCATGGCGTTCACGTCGACGATGTCGAACTTCATGACCGCGGTGGCCGGGAGCGAGCCGGCGGTGCGGACCGCGGTCGGCCCGGCCTGGCCGAGGACGCCGTTCAGGCCGTCGATATTGCCGAGCTCGGCGGTGATGTAGATGTCGTCCACCACCCGCTGGCCCCCCTTGCCGACGACGGTGACATTGGCAATCTCGCCGATGATTAGGTTGGTCAGTCGGTCGGCCGCGGCGACGAAGATATCGTGATGGGCCTGGGTCCAGCTGGAGCCCTTGAATTCGATTGTGATGTTGTAGCCCGCCGAGGCGACGGACGGGCCGCTTGTATAATTGGCGAAACTCGTACCGCCGCCGCCGCCGCCTCCACCACCACCACCGCCGCCGCCGCCCGGTTTTGCCGCGGCGCCCCCTTGGGCGGCTTCAACCTCCGAGGCGTGAAGGATGTGCGTCAGGTCGATGCCGATCAGATCGCGGGTCGTGCGCGGCAGCTCCGGCTTCAGATCGAGCCCGCGCGGATGGCCGAGCCCGAAACCGGAGCGGCCAGGGTCGGACGCATAACCGAAATAGGCGAGATCCTCGCCGCTGGAATCGAAACGGCTTTTGGGCATTGCAATTCTCCCCACGCTGCAACCGGAAAACAGGCCGGTTGCGATCCCTTGGATGGTTCAGCGTAATCGAAAGGGAAGGCTTGGCAAGATGTCGCCTGCGAGACGACGCGGACGGACGTCAGAGACGACAAAGCGCGGCAGGTTACCGTATCGGCTGATCAGCCGCGACTCTCAAATCGACCAGTGCAAGCGATCACGACGGGTCGCGGTGAGCGACTGGGTAACCGTCGCATGTGCTGCCACATCATATTCGCGTCCGATCCCGATCCCACGTTCCAGTCGCGATACGGCCTCGAGATCGTGCTCCAGATCGGCCGCGACGGCGATCGCGGCATGGACGAGCACGGCCTGGCCATGAATGCCGGTCCGGACCGCGCCCGCGGTCCCGGCCAGTTTGCGGTCTCGCCAGCGCAGATTGTGACGGCCGTCGCAGCAGGCGCCCGCGACCAGGCCCGCATCGACCTCGATACCGAAGGCGGCGAAGCCGCACGCGAGGAGTACGGTGAGCGAGTCGAAGGCCTCTTCCAATGAGAGCTTCGAATGCTGGAGGAACAGGCTGACGTTGAGAATGCCCGGGTGCTGAGCCACCGCAGTGCCGCCGGATAGCCGGAACCCTACCGGCCAGCCGGACTTCGCCGACATGGCCGCGGCCTCGGCGATACCAGCGCTTCGCGCGAAACGGCGTGGGAGCGCGATGCATCGCTGCTGGCGCCAAATCCGGACGACAGGCGATGGAAGCTTTCCAGCGACGAGCTGCCCCAGCAAGCGATCGTCACCGGCGATCCCGTCTGCCTGCGGTTCGAATTCCACGAGGTGATTTGGCGCAATCGCGGCGAATGCCAGAGCCAGGTCGGAAGCAAGCTGGTCGTTCAAGCCACCCTGCCGATCACCTGTCCCTTGGCAATAATCTCGTCCGCGCCGATCAGGATTTCGAGCCGGCCCGAGGCGGGAGCAGCGAGCTCGTAGCTGGTCTTTTCGACCATGATCTCGGCGACGATCGCGCCCTGCGCGACCGCGGCCCCGTCGCCGTACAGCCAGACCGAGATGGCCGCCTGGCGACCGTCGTCCCACAGGTCGCACGGCACGACGATGTCGCTCACGCTTTTTCCTCCATCATCAGGCGGACAGACGCCACGACTTTCGCCGCGCTGGGCAGCACGAAATGCTCCATCACCGGCGTGAAGGGCACCGGAATGTCGGGGTGGGCGATGCGCGCCGGCGGGGCGCGCAGGGCAATCCCCTGCTCGCAGACGCTGGCGATGATCTCGGCGCCGAGGCCGTAGCTCAGATAATCGTCGTCGACGACGAGCAGCCGCCCGGTCTTCGCCACCGAGCGGCAAATCGTCTCGTGGTCGAGCGGCGCGATCGTGCGCAGATCGATCACCTCGGCGGAAATTCCATCCGCCTCGAGCGCACGCGCGGCCTCCAACGCCTGGTGGAGCGTGTGGCCGAGCCCGACGAGGGTGATGTCGCTCCCTTCTCGAACCACCGACGCCTCGCCGATCGGGACGAGATAATCTTCTGCCGGGACCTCGGTGATCGAACCCGGCACAGTGCCGAGCCAACCCATCCCCTGCAGAGCCTTGTGAAACATGAACACGACCGGATTCGGATCGCGGATCGCGGCGAGCATCAGCCCCTTCGCATCATAAGCGGTGGAGGGAATCACCACCTTCAGGCCCGGCAGGTGCCCGAAGGTGGCGTAGAGGCATTGGGAGTGCTGACCGGCATCGCCGTAGCCGCCGCCGACCGAGGTCATCAGCACCATCGGACAAGCCACTTGGCCGCCGGAGAAATAGGCCTGCTTGGCGGCGAGATTGTAGATCGCGTCCATGCAGACGCCGAAGAAGTCGACGAACATCAACTCAACGACCGGCCTCATGCCCTGCGCCGCCAGGCCGACGGCCGCTCCGATGAACGCGGTTTCCGAGATCGGCGTGTCGCGCACTCGCTGCGGTCCGAACCGGTCGAGCAGGCCGGCGGTGGTGCCGAACACGCCGCCCAGCTTGCCGATATCCTCGCCCATGACGAGCACCGAGGAGTCGCGCGCCATTTCGAGGCCGATCGCCTCGCTCATCGCCTTGGCGATGGTCAGGCGGCGCGTGGCGACGGCAGCGTCAGGCGAAGACATGGTCGAAAGCCTCCTCGGGCTGCGGGAATTCTGCGGCGCGCGCGGCGGCGAAGGCGGCGTCGACCTCGGCCCTGGCCTCGGCGGCGGCGTGATCGAGCTCGGCATCGTCGAAGCCGTCGGCAGCGAGCCGAGCGCGGAATGCGGGGATGGGATCGAGCGCTTTCAG
>JAYRLF010000289.1:0-5656 GCA_041905385.1 Allosphingosinicella sp. | reverse complement strand
GAAGGCCGGCTCGGCCTGACGCCGCAGCGGCTGAGCGGCGAGCGCCTGACCCTCTCGTCGGACAAATTGCGCGGCCTGCTCAACCTGTCGGTCGACCTGCGCACCGGCGTCTACCTGGTGACGATGACCGGCGGCATGCGCAGCTACGTCATCCCCGGTTTCGGCGTCGTCGACGTCCTGTCCGAGCTGCGCGCCGTGCCCGGCCCCAATGGCCGCGGCACCATCGTCACCGGCCCGGCCCGCGCCTGGGTCAGGCGGATGGACAACCGCTTCCTCGCCTGGGTGACCGGCGGATTGCCGCGGCTCGAGACCAACATCAGCCGCGGCCCCGACGGCATCGTCAATTTCTCCAATTTGCGCATCTTCTCGCCCAAGCTGACCCTGACCGCGTCCGGCTTCCGCCGCCGCGACGGCACCTTCTCGCTCGAGGGCAATGGCCGCCATGCCGATTATGGCGCGATGCGGATCAGCCTCGACGGCCGGCTCGAGCGGCCGCGGCTCGCGGTCCGCTTCGATCGGCCGGTGACCGCGCTCGGCCTCCCCGACGTGCTGCTCAATCTCGAACCCAACCAGGCCGGCTTCGCCTGGCGGGCCGAGGGCGGCTCGACGCTCGGCCCGTTCACAGGCTCCGGCCAGATATTGCTGCCGTCCGGCCAGCCGGCGATCATCCAAATCGGCGCGCTCAACGTCTCCGGCACCCGCGCCAGCGGCGCGCTGCGCTCCGATCCCGGCGGCTTCACCGGCCAGCTCGACGTCGACGGCGGCGGCCTGACCGGGCGGCTGACCTTCAGCCCGGTCGGCCTGCACCAAAGGATCGCGGTCGCGCTCGAGGCGAACGGCGCCCGCTTCGCCGGGCCGCCGCCGATCGAGATGCGGCGCGGCACGATCAGCGGCGTCGTCATCCTCGATCCGGCCGGCACCTCGATCGAGGGCCGGGTGGTCGCCCGCGGCCTCAGCCGCGGCGGCGTCTATCTCGCCAATCTCGACGCCCAGGCGAGCCTGCGCGGTGGCGCCGGGCGGATCACCGCCCGCATCGCCGGCTCGCGCGGCCGCAACTTCGCCTTCAACCTCGCCGCCGACGTCGCCGAGGGCCGCTACAGCGTCACCGGCCGCGGCACGCTCGATCGCCATGCGCTCGAGATCAGCAGCCCGGCCGTGCTCACCTACACGCCCGAGGGCTGGCGGCTCGACCGCAGCGAGTTCCGCTTCGCCGGCGGCTCGCTCGCTCTGTCCGGCCTGTTCGGCGCCCGCACCGAGCTCGACGCGCGCATGGACGCGATGCCGCTGACCCTGCTCGACATCCTCTATCCGCGGCTCGGCCTCGGCGGCCAGGCCTCGGGCCTGCTGCGCTACCGCGCCGCCTCGGCCGGCGCGCCGCCGACCGGCGAGGCCAATCTGCGCGTGCGCGGCCTGACCCGCGCCGGCCTGGTCCTGTCCTCGCGCCCGCTCGATCTCGGCCTCAACGCCCGGCTCGACGGCGTCAATGCGGCGATGCGCGCGATCGCGGTCAGCGAGGGTCGGACGGTCGGCCGCGCCCAGATGCGAATCTCGCCGATCGGCGCCAGCGGCGATCTCTGGACCCGGCTGTCGCGCGCGCCGATGATGGCGCAGCTGCGCTACAATGGCGCCGCCGACACCTTGTGGCGGCTGACCGGCTTCGAATTGCTCGACCTGTCCGGCCCGGCCGCGATCGGCGCCGACTTCCGCGGCACGATCGAGAACCCGCTGATCAACGGCTCGGTGCGGACCAGCGGCGCCCGGCTCGAAAGCGCCGTCACCGGCATGGTGATCGAAAATCTGGAATCGGCCGGCCGGTTCGGCGGCTCGCGCCTGCGCATCGACAGCTTCCGCGGCGCCACCGCCGGCGGCGGCACCGTCACCGGCTCCGGCACGTTCGACTTCGCCGCGGCGCGCGGCGTCGGCATCCTCTTCAACGCCCGCGCCGAAAACGCGCTGCTGCTCGACCGCGACGACATCCGCACCGCCGTCACCGGCGACATCGCGATCCGCTCGGACGGGGAGGGCGGCGCGATCTCGGGCGACCTCCGCGTCAACCAGGGCCGCTTCCGGCTCGGCAGCGCCACCGCCGCGGCGCAGGTGCCGCGCCTCAACGTGCGCGAGGTCAACCGGCCCGACGACGTGATGGGCCCGGCCGCGCGCCGGCTCGATCCCTGGACCCTGGCGCTCGACGTCAGCGCGCCGCAGCGCATGACCGTCACCGGTCTCGGCATGAACAGCGAATGGAGCGCCAATGTCCGCGTCGCCGGGACCGTCACCGAGCCGCGCATCACCGGCGAGGCGGAGCTGCTGCGCGGCACCTATGATTTCGCCGGCCGCCGCTTCGACCTGATCCGCGGCAATATCCGCTTCCAGGGCGAGGCGCCGGTCAATCCGATCCTCGACATCGCCGCCGAGGCGCGGGTGCGCGGCCTCAACGCCCAGATCCGCGTCACCGGCCGCAGCCAGCGGCCCGAGATCGCGTTCAGCTCGATCCCTGCGCTGCCCCAGGACGAGCTCTTGTCGCGCATCCTGTTCGGCACCTCGATCACCAGCCTCTCGGCGCCCGAGGCGGTCCAGCTCGCCGCCGCCGTCGCCTCGCTCAATGATCCGCGCGGCGGCCTCGACCCGATCAACGCCCTGCGCCGTTCGGTCGGCCTCGACCGCCTGCGCATCCTCCCCGCCGACGTGACCCAGGGCATCGGCACCCAGCTCGCCGCCGGCAAATATCTCGGCCGCCGCGTCTATGTGGAGGTGATCACCGACGGCCGCGGCTATTCCGCGACCACGGTCGAATATCAGATCACCCGCTGGCTCTCCTTGCTCTCCAGCATCTCGACCATCGGCCGCGAAAGCGTCAACGTCAGGGTGTCACGGGATTACTGAAGGAGGCCGACGTTGACGAATACACCTTCAAGGTGTATATTTATATAACGGTCAAACGCCGTCCTCATCATGTTCTGGATGCGATCAAGGTCAAGTTTGCCAGTGTCGAGATGCTGGTGGACGTTATGTTGGTATCCTTCAAGGAGGCTTGAGATGGGTTCGCGAATTCACCCGGTCACAGGTGAAGATCTCCGCCGCGACACGCGCCCGATGACGGTGAGGGTCGGTCCATTTTCGGAAGAGGTCATGGTGCCGGGCTGGTATCCGGCAGGCGAGGGCGATGCGGTTCATAATGGGGTGGATCTCGCCGACTACCGGGAGGTCCGAAAGCGGCTGATGCAGCAATATGCCGATTACATTCGGGCAAGTCGTAAACGCTGGCGGCTCACCCAGGAACAGGCGGGCAGGCTGATCGGTGGCGGTAAGCGCGCATTCCAGAAATACGAGACGGGCAAGGCGATGCCGACCGAGGCCGCGGTCGGTCTGATCGAGCTCCTCAATGCGGATGAAGCGAATCTCGAACGGCTCAAGCGGATACGCGCCGCGTGAGCGACGAGACGCCGCACCGCCACCGCCTCCGCAACATCATCGGCGGCTCCGCCGGCAACCTCGTCGAATGGTACGACTGGTACATCTACGCCGCCTTCGCGCTTTACTTCGCGCCGGTCTTCTTCCCGCAGGGCGACCAGACCTCGCAATTGCTCAACACCGCCGCGATCTTCGCGGTCGGCTTCGTGATGCGCCCGATCGGCGCCTGGGTGATGGGCATCTATGCCGACCGCAAGGGCCGCAAGGCGGGCCTGACCCTCAGCGTCACCCTGATGTGCCTCGGCTCGCTCGCCATCGCGCTCATGCCGACCTACGCGTCGATCGGCCCGCTCGCGCCTGCCTTGCTGGTGATCGCGCGGATGATGCAGGGCCTCAGCCTCGGCGGCGAATATGGCGCCAGCGCCACCTATCTGTCCGAAATGGCCGGCCGGCAGCGTCGCGGTTTCTATTCGAGCTTCCAATATGTCAGCCTGATCGCCGGCCAGCTGATCGCCTTGTCGGTGCTGCTGGTGCTTCAGGTGATGATGTCCGAGGCGGATCTCGAGGCCTGGGGCTGGCGGATCCCGTTCGCGGTCGGCGCGGTGCTCGCCGTGGTCGTCTTCTACATCCGCCGCCGGCTCGCCGAGACGACAAGCTTCGCCAATGCGCAGTCGAGCGACAAGCCGCGCTCGAGCGGCGCCAGCCTGTTCCGCGATCACCCGAAGGAGGCCCTGCTGGTGATGGCGCTGACCGCCGGCGGCACCTTGGCCTTCTACGCCTACACCACCTACATGCAGAAATTCCTGGTCAACACCTCCGGCTTCGATCGCGAGACGGCGAGCCGGGTGATGACCGTCGCCTTGTTCCTGTTCATGTCGCTCCAGCCCGCCGCCGGCGCGCTCTCCGACCGGATCGGCCGCAAGCCGGTGATGGTCACCTTCGGCCTGCTCGGCATGTTGCTGACCGTGCCGATCTTCACCGCGCTCGAGCAGGTCCGCGATCCCTATGCCGCCTTCGTCCTGGTCTTCGCCGCTTTGCTGATCGTCACCGGCTACACCTCGATCAACGCGGTGGTGAAGGCGGAGCTCTTCCCCGCCCATATCCGCGCGCTCGGCGTCGCGCTCCCTTATGCGATCGCCAACACATTGTTCGGCGGCACCGCCGAATATGTCGCGCTCTGGTTCAAGGACCAGGGCGTGGAGCGCGCCTTCTACTGGTACGTCACCGCGATGATCGGCCTCTCCCTGATCGTCTACCTGTGCATGCGCGACACCAAGCGCCACAGCCTGATCCTCGAGGATTGAGGCCGGCCCGGTCGAAATCCGGCGCCGCTTCGTCGAACGCCCTGCACCGAAGCGCCGGGAGCCTGCCATCGGGCGCGCCTCTTCGATGGAGCCGCTTCCGATGATCCTGCTCGCCTTGCTTGCTTCCACGGCCGTTGCGGCCGCCGTCCCGGAACTCGTCGCCGACGCCTCGTCGCCGCTCAACGACTATAATCTCAGCGTCGACGCGCGGGAGCGGGTGATGGTGTTCGCCCGCTCCGAGGCTGATTTCCGCAACGCCCGCATCTTCGTCGCGAGCCGGCGCGGACGGACCTGGAGCGCGCCGGCGCCGATTCCCTTCTCCGATCCGCGCTGGTCGGATTCCGATCCCTGGCTGACGCCGGACGGACGCACTCTCTACTTCATCTCCAACCGTCCCTCCGAGGGCCGTGCGCCGGGCCGGGCCGATTACGACATCTGGCGGGCGACGCGCACCGCGTCCGGCTGGACCGTGCCCGAGCATCTCGGTCCCACCGTCAACTCGTCCGGCCAGGAGCTCGGGCCGGAGCTGCACGACGGCCGGCTCCATTTCTCCTCGTCGCGCCGCGGCGGGCGCGGCGGACTGGACATCTATGTCGCGCGCGCGACCCGATCGGGCTTTGCGCCGGCCGCGGCGCTCGAAGGCCCATTCAACGGTCCCGCCAGCGACAGCGACTTCACCTTGAGCGCCGATGGCCGGACCGCCTTGTTCTGGCGCAGCGGCGCCGGCGGCACCGCGGCGATCCACGTCGCCCGGCGCACCGCGTCCGGCTGGTCGCAGCCGGCGCCGCTCCCCGCGGCGATCAACCACGGCCCGTTCAACTTCACCCCCAGCTTCAGCCGCGACGGCCGCAGCATCTTTTATGCCAGCACCCGCGCCCGCGACGGCCAGCCCGAAGGCCTCGCCGACATCTACCGTGCCCCGCTCTAATTCGGTGACAGTG
>JAYRLF010000288.1:0-5695 GCA_041905385.1 Allosphingosinicella sp. | reverse complement strand
GACATTGAGCACCCGGCCGCCGGCATCGGCCATCATCAGGCCGACCGGGACCGTGTCGATGATCGTCCGAAACTGGGATTCGCGCCGGCGCCGATCCTCGAACAGGATCGACAGCAGCAGCGCCGCGCCGCTCACCCTGAGAATGAACAATTGAGTGGCGAACACCAGATCGGGCAGCGGCAGAACGGCCGCGTCATAATCGTAGAGATGACCGCTGACCGCGAAGATCGCGATCGTCGTCAGGATCAGCGCGAAGATCGTGTTGGCGAACAGGCTGCCGCGCGCCGCGCACCACAGGACGAAAGGCGTCGCCACGGCGAGCGGCGTGACCTGCGGCCAGCTCGGCCCGAACATCGGCAGGAAGGCAATGATCGTCACCGCGCTGCCGACGCCGACCACGATCGCGATCTCGCTGGTTGGCCGGCGCCACACCGCCTTGTCGGCGCCGACGATGATCGGCGCGGCGACCGCGATCACGCCGGCGAAATCGGCGAGGAACCAGAAGGGGGCGCCGTTCGCCGAGACGATGCCGTCGCGCAGCAGCGACAGGCCGATCGTGCCGGTGAGGGCGCCGGCCGCACATCCGATGAAGGCGGCGGCGACGAAGCGCAGCATGTCCTTGGGCTCGCACAGATGGCGCGGCCCGATCTGCCCGAACGCGACGAAGAAGATGAGACCGCAAAGCAGGTTGGCGGCGCCGTAAATGATCGCCCGTTCCGGCGCGGCCGCATTGAAGCTGCTCGCGACCACCGCGAGGAAAGCGAAGGCGAGCAGCCACTTGCGCTCGCGCGGCGCCAATATGGCGAGGCCGCCGGCGAGCACGCCGGCCGCGGGCCAGAAGGCGGCCACCCCGGTCGAAAGCGGGATCAGGCCGATACCGGCCGCGATCGCCAGGACATGGAGCGAGCAGAGCAGCAGCAGGGTCGATTTGCCCCGTGCCGAAGCGCCCCCGGCGCCCGCCCGGCGGCTTTCGACCGCCGCGTTCAACTGCTGGTTCCGAAAATCCACACGGAATCACTCGGCCGATATGGTGAAGGACTGGTTAAAGGCGCCGTCCGGCCAGCCTTCGGGTCCGTCGAACCCATAGCCCCGCTCCTCGCCATTCCGGCCCCGCCGGAATCCCCTTGCCCGGATATCGCCTTAGCACCCCCGTGCGCTACGGTCAATGCACATTGCATACAAGCTGAAGCCTGTGCCTCGTACCAATTCCTCCCCGAGCTCGCTCGGGGAGGGGGACCAGCCGCCAGGCTGGTGGACGGGTCGTTCCGCCCGCCCCGTCGACGACTACCGCCACTTCACTCGGAAACGGACTATCTTTCCGGTTCTTAACGACAAATAGGCCGCGTCTACGACTAGGAACTGTCGCATTTCTATGTAATGAGTTGAATATCTGGGACTCGCGCCTGCGGGTGGCGCGAACCTTTGTAAGGGGGATTATCGACATGCCGGCAACGCTTTCGGTTCTGCGGACCACCACCCTCTTCACCGACAATGATGGCGACGGCCAGTTCGATCCCGGCGATATCGCGCTGATCCGGATCCGGGTCAGCAATACCGGCGATCAGGACGCGCTCAACGTCAGCGTCACCGACACGGTCGGCGATCCCGGCCGCGGCATCACCCTCGTCCCGGGCAGCGTCCTGGTCACCCCGATCCCGTTCAACGACGCCTATAACGTCACCGGCAACACGCCGATCACGATCGGCGCCGCCCAGGGGATGCTCGCCAACGATTCCGATCCCGACGGACCCGAGGCCAGCCTGCTCGTCACCGCCGTCGACACGACCGGCACGCAAGGCACCGTCTCCTTCAATCCGGACGGCAGCTTCACCTTCACGCCCACGACCGGCTTCGAAGGCACTACCACCTTCACCTACAGTGCCACCGACGCCCAGGGTCTCGGCACCGTCGTCGGCGGCACCGTCACCATGACCGTCGGCGGCGCCAACGGCTTGGTCTGGTATGTCGACAGCGCCTATGCCGGCGCCAACGGGGCCTCCGACGGCTCCTTCGACCGTCCCTTCACCAACCTGACGACGCTCAACGGCGGTACCGGCGACGGCACCACGAACGACGATGTCGACAGCGCCAACCACACCATCTTCGTCTACGAATCCGGGACGAACTATACCGCCGGCATCACGCTGGAGAATGGCCAGACGCTGCGCAGCGAAGGCGGCACTGCTTTCGTCGTCAACGGCATCAATCTCGGCGGCGGCGCGACCAACGCGACCATCAGTCATGCGGGCAACGGCATCACCCTCGGCTCGGGCAATACGATCATCGGCTTTGACCTGAGCGGCACCGCGGCCGGATCGATCAGTCTGCAGGACGGCGGCGGAACGGTCGGCACGCTCACCATCACCGACACCAATATTTCGGGCGTGGGCAAGGCGATCGACATCGACAATGGGGGCGCGCTCAACGTCACCCTCGGTACGCTGACCTCGACCGGCTCGAGCACGGAGGGCGTCCAGCTTTCCGGCGACGGCGTTACCGCTCTGACCGGCAATTTCTCGGCGAGCGGCGGCTCGATCGGCGGATCGACCGGAAACGGCTTCTGGGTCGGCAACACTGCCGCCAATACCGGCGGCACTGCGAACATCAGCTACGGCGGCGACATCTCCGCCTCCGGCACCCAGGCCAATGTCCGCATCGACGGCCGCGACACCGGCGCCGGCACCGTCACCTTCTCGGGCGACATCACCCACGCTGCCAGCTCGACCACCCCGATCGTGATCACCAATATCGAGGCCGGCACGATCGAGTTCACCGGCGACAAGTCGCTCACCGTCACCGGCGGCAGCAACGCGATCGACATCTCGACGGTCAGCGGCGGCACCATCACTTTCAACACCGGCACCATGGCCATCAACACCGTCGACGGCGATGGCATCGCCATGACCGGCGTCACCGGCGGCAGCCTCGGTTTCTCCGCCCTGAACGGCATCGACATCACGGCCACCGGCAATGGCGAAGGCGTCAACATCCAGGGCGCCAGCGGCGGCGCATCCGCGGTCAATTTCGTCGGCGGCGGCCTCAACATCACCACCGCCAACAGCACCGGCTTCCAGGTCAACAACGGCGCCGGCACCAGCATGAACCTCGGCATCGAGGGCGCCGGCAACAGCATCACCACCGGAGTCGGCGGCAACGCGCCGGTCAACGGCAGCGGTGGCCAGCTGATCGCGCTGACCAATGTCCAGATCAACAGCAACAATGTCGACTTCGACACGCTGAACGCGACGGAAAGCGTCAATGGTAACGGCATCAGCCTGACCAATGTGGACAATGGCACATTCGACGCGGGCACGATCACGATTGCCGGCGCAACCGCGGACGGCATCAATATTTCCGGCGGGAGTTCGACGGCCTTCACTGCCGCCTCCGCCACGATCGCCGGCGCGGCTGGCGACGGCATCGAGCTCAATGGCGCCAATGGCAGCGTGACGTTCACCACCGTCAGCATCAACAATCTCGGTGAGAGCGGACTTCAAATCGTCAACAACACCAATGCCGTCCTCATCGATGCCGGATCGATCGGCGCAACCAATGATCCGGCCGGCATTGCCATCGACATCGATGGCGGCAGCGGCAACATCACGATCGACAGCTCGGTCACGAAGACGACCGTCGGCGACATTGTCGAGATCAACAACCGCACTGGCGGCACGATCGATTTCAACGGCAGCCTGACCTCGAACACGGCCGGCGGCGGCATCGACATCAACACCAACACCGGCGGCACCGTCCGCTTCGACGGCGGCATGAATCTGTCGACCGGTCCGTTCACTGCACTCAACGCCAGCGCCAATACCGGCATGACCCTGGTCGTCACCGGCACCAATATCCTGACCAGTTCGAACGCCACGGCGCTCAACGTCGCCAACACCACGATCGGCGCCGAAGACATCACCTTCCAGTCGATTACCGCCACTGGCGGCGACTACGGAATCCGCCTCAACACCACCGGCGCATCCGGCGGCCTGCACGTCACCGGCACGGGCACCACCGACGGATCGGGTGGAACCATCTCGGGCACCAACATCCGCGGCATCGAGGCGATCAGCACGGCCGACCTGCAGATCGCCAACATGAACCTGACCAACGCCAATGACTCGGTCAACGGGACGTCGAACGATCTCGACGTTTCGCTTTCGAACGCCGCAATCTACCTGAGCGGCGTCAACACCGTCGCGCTCAACAACATCAACATCACCGGCACCACGGTCGACAGCGGCATCGTCGGCATCAATGTCAGCAATTTCTCGCTGGCCGAGAGCTTGATCACCAATGCGGGCAATGCCGCCCACGAAAGCGGCATCGAGTTCAGCAACCTCTCCGGCACGTCCTCGATCACCAACACGACGATCAGCTTCTCACACACCAATACGGTCGATGTCGTCAACACCGACGTCAGCCTCAACCTCACCCTCAACAATGTCGTCTTCAGCGACACCCAATCGTCTGTGGTCAATGGCGAGGGCGGCTTCCAGTTCAGGAGCTTCAGCAGCGCCGCCGGTGCGCCGGTCACCAACATCGACATCGTCGACAGCGACTTCCTGCGCCTGCGCACCCAGGGCATTCAGATCGTCGGCGAGGACGACAGCGTCGTCAACGTCGACATCGTCAACAACGTGATCGATTCTCAAGGCAATATCGGTACCGGCGTCGACATCAACGGTAACGACACCGCCGACGTCAATTTCAACGTCAACGGCAACACCATCGTCAGTCAAGGTGGCGCCGGCGTCAACGTCACATCCTTCCTCGACGCCGACGTGATGGGCCGGGTCAACAACAACACCATAACGGTGAACTCGATTGGCAACACGATCCGCTTCGTCGCCCAGGAAACCTCGAACATGGTGGTCGAGGCGCGCAACAACTCCCTCACCATGGGGCCGGGCAATAGCGGGAACGAGAATGTAGCCGCGCAGGCACGCTTCCAGACGGCTCGGCTTGATCTCACCCTCGACAACAATACTCTGAATTCCGACCCGCTTCAGCTGGCCGACATCAACATCACGGCGGGTTCCTCGACGGCGGGCGAGACCAACCAGGTTTTCGTCAACATCATCAACAACGATGTCGTTGCCGGCGGTCCCAGCGACCTGCTGCGCCTGCGTGTTTCGGACCTCGACGCCACCACGAATCCCCTGATGTTCGTCCAGGGCTGGGTGACCCCTGGTCCGACCGTCAACGACAACGCAGCGGCGATGTGGAACAACAACCTCAATACTCCCGCAGGCACTGCAAGCAACATGAACGTGAGTCTGACGGGAACGGCTACCACTCCCGCCGCCGGCACACCGCTCGTCCCCACCAACCCCAACCCGATCATGGCGGACCCGACGCCGCCGCCCTACACACCGCCGGCTGACGCCACCCCGACGCCGCCGACCGGCGATCCGACCCCGCCGACTGGAGATCCGACGCCGCCAACGGGCGATCCCACGCCGCCGACCGACGATCCGACGCCCCCGACCGGCAACCCGACCCCGCCCGCCCCGCCGGCCCACCCGGTCATCGTCGACGACAACGTCCTGACCGAGGCCGAGCTCGACTGGCTGGCCGAAGCGGCGATCAATCGCTGGGCCGCGGCCGGCGCATCCGCCGAGCAGCTCGCCGCGATGCGCGCCACCAACCTGTCCGTCGCGGACATGATGGGTCTCTATCTGGGCACCAGCGCCCC
>JAYRLF010000287.1:0-5793 GCA_041905385.1 Allosphingosinicella sp. | reverse complement strand
CGCTCGCGGGGTCGGCGATCGGGCTGGGGAGCGTCTGGGCGATGGGGCGGCGGCCGGAGCCTGAAGCAAGAGCGGAGCGAATGGGCGATCGCGGGGGAGCGGGCAGGACGGACGGGGAGGGTGATCGCTCCGCTGGCGAAGCTGCGTTCGACGAGCCCACCCCCTAACCCCCTCCCGCGAGCGGGAGGGGGGATCGGTGCGCGCAAAGTTGAGCGGAAAAGCGCGGCAGTCGCCGGCCCCCTATTGACCATGCCGTATTGTTACGTATTTGTTAGATCACGCAAATATGTTCTTGTCCGAACATGCGCGAATCGATCCATCCTTATCCCGCCACCTCGTCCCGCGCCTTGTCGTCGCGCAAGGCGGAGGTGCTGCTGCGGGTCGCGCAGGGGCAGTCGAACAAGGCGATCGCGCGCGAGCTCGGGCTCAGCAAGCGCACGGTCGAGGCTTACCGGGCGGCAGCGAAGAAGGTGCTGCGCGGCGAATAGGCATGACAAGGGCCGCCGCACCGTTATGCGGCAGCCCTCGTGACATCCTCGCTCCCGATCAGCCTTGCGGCTTGCCGCCCTGATCGTCGGAATAACCTTCCTTGCCGCCGGAATAGTCTTCCTTGCCGCCGAACTGCTCCTGCTTGCCGCCCTCCTGCTCCTGGCCGGCATTGCGCAGCTTCTCGGCGATGATCTCTTCCTCGGTGCGCTTGTCCAGGCCGGCGTCCTGATTCTTCTCGAACTCGCCCATCGCTCGTCTCCTCAAGCGGGCGAACCATTTCGCCCGGGAAACAAACTTGCAGAGAGGCGGGAGGTTCCACAAGCCCGCGCGTGCGCGGTCGCGGCGCGGGCGGTCAGGCCGCCTGGCTTTGTGGAATGATGTCGAGCCAGTCGAGCAGTGGGTGGAGCAGCCTTTTCTCGGCGCCGATCTGGTGGCGCATCGCGGCGCGCATGACGCGCGAGGCGAGGCAGTAACGCGGCCAATCGCGGACCACCGATTCGATCGGCCAATCGGCGACATGGCGGCTGGAAATGGCGCGCAGCGCCGAGGCTTCGGCACGCAGCGCACGGATCGGCGCGGCCTCGTCGTCGGGCAGCGCCTCGAGCAGGCGCGGATAGGCGTCGAGCTCGAGATAGCGGGTGCGGGCAGCGCTGGCGCGGGTCAGATGGAGCCGGCAATCGGCGATGCTTTCGGCGGCGGGCGCGGCCTGCTCGGTGAGCTGGGACAGGCGGCCGAGCTGGGCGAACAGCTCGCCATGGAGCTTCATCAAGGTCGACTGCACTTCACTCCCCCTACCGTATTCTTCCGTCCCAGCGTTCCATTGCCCGGGGAAGGTGGGAATCCGCAATAGTGTGGAAATACGCTAAGGGATTGGGAATGCGTCCTTTCAACCCTCCCGTCCGCGCTGTGTCGGGCGTTGCTTGTTCGCGCGGAGGCGCGGAGACGCGGAGAATCCCACGGATCCGGCGCGAAGCGTCCGATGGCCGGCGCTCGGGAGAGATTGCGGCCTGGCGGGCCGCCTCGGCATCTCTGCGCCTCCGCGTCTCCGCGCGAAATCGATCGGCAGCCGAAATCCCGGCGAAAGCAGGTCGGGAAGGCCTGGTCCTCGACCGCAGGTGCGAGGGGAATCAGCCTGGCTTATCGTTCCATCCGGAACCCCTATCTGGAAATCGCGCAGCGACCGGCTTATCTCAGGGGCGTAACAAGACAGGCTGCTCGCTCATGGCCTCGGCGCTTCTCGACTATCTCGATTCGATCAAGGCCCGCGATCCGGCGCCGCGGTCGCGCTGGGAGATCTTGCTCTATCCGGGCGTCTGGGCGCTCTTCTACCACCGTATCGCGCACTGGCTGTTCAAGGGCGAGCTTTACTTTCTCGCGCGGCTGGTGAACCATATTTCGCGGATGCTGACCGCGATCGACATTCACCCGGGGGCGGTGATCGGGCGCAACTTCTTCATCGACCACGGCTTCGTCGTGATCGGCGAGACCGCCGAGATCGGCGACGACGTCACCATCTACCAGCAGGTCACCCTGGGCGGGACCAACCCGACCGACGGCGTCGCCGGCAAGCGCCACCCGACGCTCGAGGACGGGGTGATCCTCGGCTCGGGCGCGCAGATACTGGGCCCGATCACGGTCGGCGCCAAGGCGCGGATCGGCGCCAATTCGGTCGTCACCAAGGACGTACCGCCGGGCGCGACGATGGTCGGCATCCCGGCCCGGTCGACCCTGGTCGCCGCCGAGCAGGCCGCCGCGACCAGCTTCCTGCCCTATGGCACGCCGTGTAGCGACACATTCGACCCCGCCACGCAGAAGCTCGAGATCCTGCAATGCGAGATCGAGCAATTGCGCAAGCGGCTGGCCGCGCTGGTCGAGGAGCGCGACGCGCAGGCGAAGGGCGATGCCCAGGTGGAGAATGGCGTGCTCGAGGAGGCGGCTCCGGCCGGACGCAGCGCAGGCAAAAGGAACCGCGCCTGATGGGAACGGTCCTGCCATTTCCGGATCGTTCCTCGGAAGGGCAGGTTGGTTTCGATCGGTATGAGCTGAAGCGCATCGTCGACCTTTACGGCCGAATGGTCGCCGCCGGCCTGTGGAAGGATTATGCGATCGAGTTCCGCCCCGACGCGGCGAGCTTCTGGGCGTTCCGCCGGTTCAGCGAGCGGCCCGAATATCGAATCGAGAAGCGCCCCGCGATGCGCAGCCAGAAGCAGCTCTGGGCCTTGATCGGCGAGGCCGGCCAGGTGCTGCGGCGCGGGCCCGAGCTGGGCCCGGTGCTGGCGCCGATCGAGCGGCGGCTGCTGAAGGTGGTGGGGGAGGATTAGGGCTCCTTCGTTCGGGTTCGGCGCGGCTCCCAATTCCCGATCTTATTTCGCGCGGAGGCGCGAAGACGCGGAGGCGCGGAGGGGCCGCGGTTCCGGCGCGTAGCGCTTACCCTTGGCGCCTTGCTGATGATTTGCGGCCTGTTTGGCCGCGCTGACCTCTCTGCAATCTCTGCGTCTCTGCGAGAATGAATGTTCCTTCTCGCTGGCGTCGGCGCGGTTTCGACTCTCGATTTGCTTTTCGCGCAGAGACGCAGAGAGCGCAGAGTGCGCGGAGGGGCCTACGGTTCCGGCGCGTGGCGGCCGAAGTTCGCTGCCGGTTTGATGATTTGCGGCCTGGTTGGCCGCGCGGGCATCTCTGAGATTTCTGCGTCTCTGCGCGAACAAAAACCCCTCCCCGCCGAAGCGGGGAGGGGGCGAGGTACTGGTTCGGGGAGGCTGTTCCCACCCCCTGGCCCCTTCCCGCAGGCGGGAGGGGGAATTGGAGTCAGGCCGCGATCGGGGCTGCCGTCGGGGCGCGGTCGAGGACCGGCAGGCGGGCCTGGAGGCCGGTCGGGAGCGGCTTCACGACCGCGCGGCGGGCATTGTTCCAGAAGGCCGACAGCAGGAGCAGCGCCGAGCCGATCACCAAAGCGGTGAGAGCGAAGCTCAATTCGACATTGCCGTAGGTCTCGAACAGGCTGTTGAGCGCGTAGAGCACATAGGCGAGCGCCGAGACGAGCAGGGCGCGGCGGTCGATGGCGAGCGCGGCGAGGCCGAGCACGACGTAGAGCGCGATCACGGTGACCGCCTCGAGCGTCGTTGCGCTGCCGTCGGTGAGGCCGAGCAATGAGAAGATCGGGTGGACGATCAGCGGCGCGGCCAGCAGATGGAGCCAGAAGGCGACGTCGGCGCGGCGGGTCTCGCGGCGCGGATCGGACGAGTCCCAGCGCATCGCGAACAGGAACACGCCGAGACCGAGCACCAGCGCCGAGCCCTCGAGCACGGTCTGCATGGCGCGCATCTGCTCGTCGCTCATCTGGTCGGCGGCGAAGCCGGAGGCGATCAGGCCGAGGACGAGGCCGACCAAAGCGGCGCCACCGGCGGCGACCGTGATCGGCACGTGAAAGCGGCGCCAATGGGCGAAGGCGGCGGCGACGCCGGCGCCGGCGGCCAGCGCGAGCACCCAGGCGGCCATGGTCGCATTGTCGTCGAGCACCTCTTCGCCGATGCCGTTGACGAGCGCGAAGCCGACGGTCGCGATCGTGCCGCCGACGAAGGCGAGCAGCAGCAGGATCGACGGCAGCGCCATGCGACGGCGGAGCGTGAAATATTCGGCGAGGCCCCAGGCGGCGCCGGCGACGAACAGGCCCATCCAGGGGGTCGGGCCGTCGCCCTCGATGTTCGGCGGGATGGCGTGGCCGATCCAGGCGAGTGCGACCAGCAGGATCACCGCCGCGATCGAGACGAAAATGTCGTTGAAACCGGTCAGCAGCCGGAAGCTCTCCTCGTCGACGACCGGCGTGTGCCGGGTCGAGGCGACATAGGTTCGGAATGCGGCGGCCTGGTCCGGCGTCAGCGCGCCGGCCGACACCGCGGCCTCGAGATCGCTCTCGCTATACATGGGCATCTCCCTCCCTGTTCGATCGGGCGATGTACCATGAGTGTGTTGGTGTTACAATACACTTGTACCCCCTCCCGTTTACGGGAGGGGTTGGGGGGTGGGAGTGAGGTGGGTGCAATTCTGAGGCTTGGGGTTTTGTCCCCGGCATGCCCACCCCCTAACCCCCTCCCGTGAACGGGAGGGGGGATAAGGAATTACGCCCCTTGCAGGCGCTGCATGGTGGTCATCGCCTGCTCGGCGCCGGATTGCGGGACGATCTCGCCGTCGCGCGCGGTGATCGCGGACCACTGGGCGGCGACTGCCTCGGGCGTGGGCTCGGCGAGCACGGCGCCGCGGGTGAGGGTGACGTAGGCGGCCTGGACGACGCCGGCGCCGGCGCCGAGAATAAAGTTGGTCGGCGGTTCCTCCGAGACCAGGAACAAGGCGGCGGGGGCGACCAGATCGGGATTGAAGCGGTCGAGCAGATCGGCGGGGAAGATATCCTCGGTCATCCGGGTGGCGGCGGTCGGCGCGATCGTGTTGACGCGGACATTGTATCTGGCGCCTTCGAGCGCGAGCGTCTTCATCAGGCCGACCAGGCCCATTTTGGCGGCGCCGTAATTGGCCTGCCCGAAATTGCCGTAGAGGCCGGTCGAGCTGGTCGTCATCAGGATCCGGCCATAGGCCTGGTCGCGCATCGTCTCCCACACCGCCTTGGTGCAATTGGCCGAGCCGTTGAGATGCACGTCGACGACGAAGGCGAAATCGGCCGGCTCGAGCTTGGCGAAGCTCTTGTCGCGGAGCACGCCGGCATTGTTGATCAGGATGTGGACGCCGCCCCAGGCCTCCTTGGCCTTCGCCACCATCTCCGCCATCTGGCCGTAATCGGTGACGCTGCCGCCATTGGCCATGGCGGTGCCGCCGGCCGCCTCGATCTCCTCGACGACGCGGGCGGCGGCATCGCTGGCGCCGCTGCCGTCGCGGCTGCCGCCGAGATCGTTGACGACGACCCTCGCGCCGCGCCGGGCGAGCTCGAGCGCATAGGCCCGGCCGAGGCCGCCGCCCGCCCCGGTGACGATCGCGACGCGGCCTTCGAAGGAAATGGTCATGATTGCGGTGCCCCATTCATTGGTTTCGAGGCGGGGTAGTGGAATCGGGGGATGTGGGGAAGGGCTGGAACAGGTCGATCCCCTCGACCGAGTCAGATTGGGTTCACGCGAAGACGCGAAGACGCGAGGGGGCTTCTGTCCTTCGACGCCGTCAGGCGCTTTTATTCAGATGCCGGTGAGGAAAAGCGCGTGCCGCGAGCGCGACACGATCACTTCGCGCCTTCGCGTCTTCGCGTGAAAAAGAAGCAGCGCCGGCGGGGGGGCGCCGGCGCTGCCAGATTGCATCTCCTGGCTT